>NZ_SCMZ01000023.1:0-62096 GCF_005503285.1 Sphingomonas sp. 2SG | reverse complement strand
GGGCGGGCTTGATGCCGGGGGCGCCGTGACAGACCGCACAGGCATTGGCGAAATGGCCGGCGGCGCTGACGAGGCCGCTGCGGTCGGCGGGATCGTCGGGGCTGGTGAAGGCGGCGTGGGTGCGCACCGAATTGCGCATCGTCCAGTGCAGGAACCAGTCGGTGATCGGCCAGTGGCCGCTCGATGCGGCGATGTTGAACACGCCCGACCAGGCGAAGAGCAGCCCGGCGACGGCGAGGCCGACCAGCGTCGCGACCGCGCGCGCCCAAGTGATGCGGATCGTCATGCGATGGCCTCGTTGCGGGTCTGGAGCAGCCGGCCGAGCATCGCCAGCCCGCCGAGCAGATAGGCGACGCCGCCGACGAGCAGCATGACGACGCCGGCGATCTGCTGGTCGATCAGCGCATCGACGCCGTGGTGGGTGTAGAGGGGGCGGGGCGCGAGGCCGATCAGCGCGCCGAGCAGCGTCATGTGCATCGAGGTGACGAGCAGCGCCCCGACGCCGGCGGCACGATGGCGGGGCGCGAGCACCGCCGACCAGAGCAGCAGCCCGGCGGCGAGGAAGCTCGCCTGTTCGAGGATCAGCCATGCCGGCTGGTGATCAGCGAGGCGGCGCAGCGCGGGGACATGCCAGCCCCAGACGATCACCGCCTCGATCAGCGCGGCAGGCAGCGGTGCGGCGAGCCGCGGCCAGCGCGTCGCCGGGTCCCAGCGGCCATGCTGTACGCCGATCGCGACGAGCGGCGCGGCGATCGCGACGGCGATCATATGCGCCGCCATATGGCCGGTCATGCCCCGGCTGCTCAGCACCCAGCCGAGCGGCAGCAGCGCGAGGCCGGCGGCGAGGCTGGCGCGCCTCACCGGCAGTCGCTCAGCACGATAACCGGCATCGCGGTGAACACCACTGCGACGAAGCTCAGCGCGGACAGCAGCAGCGTCGAATATGCGAGGAAGCGCAGCCGGTCGCTGTCGGTGCCCTCGTCATGCGGTGCGGGCGCTCCGGGGGTGCGTGCCTGCTGCCAGGCGATCACGCCCGCCGCGGCGATCACCAGCAGCGCCACCAGCGTGCCGATCGCAAAGGCCGTCGGAAAACGCGCCCACATCCCGAGCTTGGCGCAGGACACCGCCGCCCAGAGGTAGGAGAAGAGGAAATGCACCGCCCAGGTCGTCGGCGGGACGATCAGCGTCCACAGCGTGACGTTGAGCCGGCGCGCACGCCGCAGCCAGCGCCTCACAGCCCCGCCTCCGGGAACAGGCCGATCGTCAGATAGGCGACGAGCGCGGTGAGCGCGAAGAAATGCTGGTAGACGGTAATGTTGCGCAGATCGGCGTCATACGTCGGCGTCATCCGCCCGGCGAGGCTGCGCGCGAGCGTATAGGCCTGCATGATCGCGCCGATCGCGGCGTGGACGAGCGTCCAGATCACCAGCACCCAGACGATCGCCGGATAGACGTTCGCTTTCGGATCGAGCCCGTCGAGGCAGCGCAGGCCGGTGGTCAAGCTGGCGATCGCCGCCACCGCCCCGGCGACGAGCAACGCCCGTGCCGGCAGCACCGCGCCGCGTGCGTGGATGCCGCGTGCGGCGACGGTCGCCGCCCAGCTCGCCAGCGACAGCAGCAGCGTGACGATCGGCCAATAGGCCCCCGGTCCGTCGAAGCCGGCGCCGAAATCGGGATGGATCGTCCAGTAGAAATAATAGCCGAAGACGAGGCCGGAAAAGGCGGTGGCGTCGGCCATCATCGTGATGAACATCGCCCACCAGCCCGGCGCGGCAGGCCCGGAGATATACAGCGGCAGGACGATGCCGTGGCCGATCGGCTTTTCGGGCTTTTCGGGGATTTCGGCGGTGTCCCACAGCCACCACAAAACGCAGGCGAGCGTGACGACGCCGCTGAGCGCCGACAGCAGATACAGGTGATAGGTGGTCAGGATGAACACCGCGCCGAGCGCGACCGCGGTCATCATCGGCTTGACGCTCGGCGTGCCGAGGCGGATCACCGAGACCGGCCTGGCGTCGAGCACCGAGGTGATGATCGTCTCACGCCGGCCCTCTTCGGCGTCGGGGAGGAAGAATCGGCCTTCGTCGACCTTGGCGACGAAATCCTTCTGGTCCCAGATCGGATAGCGGCTCTCGATCAGCGGCACCGAGCGAATGCCCCAATCCTCGTCGTCGGGATGCGCGAGCCATTCGAGCGTGCCCGCGTTCCACGGGTTGCGCGGCGCCTTCTGCCGCGTCGGCGACAGCGCGAGGTCGACCACCAGCACCAGCACACCGGTGGCGAACAGATAGGCGCCCGCGGTCGAGGCGAGGTTGAGCCAGCCGATGTTGAGGTCGGCAGGATAGGTGAAGACGCGCCGCGGCATCCCCTCCAGCCCCGACAGGTGCATCGGGAAGAAGGACAGGTTCACGCCGACGAACATGATCCAGAAGGCGATGCGGCCGAGCCGGTCGCTGAGTTTCTTGCCGGTGATGAGCGGCCAGTAATAATAGAGGCCGCCGAACAGCGGCAGCAGCGTGCCGCCGATCAGCACGTAATGCAGGTGCGCGACGATGAAATAGGTGTCGTGCGCCTGCCAGTCGAACGGTGCGATCGCGACCATCACGCCGGTCAGTCCGCCGATCACGAACACCGCGAGGCTGCCGCTCGCATAGAGCAAAGGCACCGACCATTTGACCTTGCCCGCCCAGAGCGTCGCGATGAAGGCGAAGATCTGCACGCCGGTGGGGATCGCCACCGCTTCCGACGCGGCGGAGAAGAAGGCGAGGCTGATCTTGGGCAGGCCGGTCGCGAACATATGGTGGACCCACAGGCCGAACGACAGGAAGGCGGTGCCGACCGCCGCGAGCACGATCCACGGATAGCCGAGCAGGTGACGCTGCGCGAAGGTGGGGATCATCATCGCAAACAGGGCGATCGACGGCAGGAAGACGATATAGACCTCCGGGTGGCCGAAGATCCAGAACAGGTGTTGCCACAGCAACGGATCGCCGCCCTTGGCCGCGTCGAAGAACGGCCAGCCGAGCAGCCGCTCCATCTCGAACAGCAGGTCGCCCGCGATCAGCGGCGGGAAGGCGAACAGGATCATCACCGCGACGACGAGGATATACCAGGCGTAGAGCGGCATCAGGTTGAGGCGCATGCCCGGCGGGCGGCATTTGAGCACGCCGACGATCAGTTCGACCGCGGCGGCGACCGACGACACCTCGATGAAGCTGAGGCCGAGCATCCAGATGTCGGCGCCGAGCCCGCTGAGATCGGTCCGCGTGGTCAGCGGCGGGTACATGAACCAGCCGCCGTCGGGCGCGGCGTTGAAGAAGATCGATCCGCCGACGAAGACGCCGCCGAGCAGGAAGCTCCAATAGCCGAACGCCGACAGGCGCGGGAAGGGCAGGTCGCGCGCGCCGAGCAGCTGCGGCAGCAGGATGATCGACACCGCCTCGAACATCGGCACGGCGAACAGGAACATCATCATCGAGCCGTGCAGCGTGAACAGCTGGTTGAACGTGTTCGCCGAGACGAGATCGTTGTCCGGCACCGCCAGCTGCGTGCGCATGACGAGCGCGAGCACGCCGGCGAACAGCATGAAGCCGAAGGCGGTCAGCGTGTACCAGACGCCGATGCGGTTGTTGTTGACGTCGGTCCAGCGGAAGAACCAGCCCGAGGGCGGCTTCCACACCGCACGCAGCCGCTCTTCCTGGGCCGCGCGGAGCTGCGGATCGTCTTGCGCGTGGAGGCTCATTTCAGGCCCTGGAGATAGCGGGCGATGGCGGTGGCCTCACCGTGCGGGAGTTGCGGGAAGGCGGGCATGCGCACGCCGGGCTTGGTGGCTTCGGGATGGCGGATGAAGCGCGCGACATTGGCGGTCGTCATCGGCAGGATGCCCGCGGCGAGCGTCTCGCGCGCGCCGAAATGCGTGAGGTCGGGACCGATACCGCGCGCGCTGCTGCGGCCGACGACGTGGCACGCGGCGCAGCCGTTGGCGGCGAACAGCCGCGCGCCGGGATCGGCGGCGGCGGGGGTCGCCGGGCGGCGCTGCGCGGCGAGCCAGGCGTCGAACGCCGCGGGCTCCATCGCGACGACGTCGAGCGCCATCAGCGCGTGGCTGAGCCCGCAGAATTCGGCGCACTGGCCGCGATAGCGCCCGGCCTTGTCGGCACGGACGACGAGCGTGTTGGTGCGGCCGGGGATCATGTCCATCTTGCCGCCGAGCCCCGGAATCCAGAAGCTGTGGACGACGTCGGCGGCGGTGAGGCGGAAAGCGACGGTGCGGCCGACGGGGATGCGCACCTCGTTCGCGGTCTCCACCGCGCCGCCACCGGGCGGGCGATAGGTGACGCGCCACCAGAATTGCTCGCCTTCGACCGCGATCCGCATGTCGGCGGGGCCGACCGGGCGTGGTTTCATATAAGGCAGCGAATAGACCAGCAGGCCGAGCAGCACGACGGCCGGGATCACCCCGCCGAGCCAGAGGACGACGCGCATCCCTTTTTGATGCGTCAGCGCGCCTTCCCGCGCCCGCACCGCATGGCGCATCAGGACCGCGAGACCCGTCGCGATGACGACGGCGCCGACCAGCATCAACAGGAACAGCCGCCGTATGTCGACGGCGTCGGCACCGAATGGCGCCAACGTCGATTGATGCATGTTGCATCCGGCCAGCGCGATCGCCGTGGCGATCGCAGCTCCTGACTTTACCCCCCGCATGCGCGCTCAACGCGGCAGGTCCGTTTCGGTTCGTTCAGATATCGTAAGGAAAGATTGCTCGGTCCGGATGGGCCTTCATTTCGTTACGCCGCATCGTCCTTCTTGATCACGCTGATCTCGCCATCGCCTTCCATGATGACGTGATGGACAAGCTCGAGATCCTCGACGCCCTCTTCCCGCAGCTGCTGCATCAGCTCCTCTCGGTTCATCAAGGCCTTGCGCATGTTGGCACGATTGAGTTTCCCGTCCTCGACCAGCACCATCGGGGGAGCGGCGGTGAGGAAGGCGAGCGGCTTGAAGTGGTAGCTTGCCCAATTGAGGACCCAGCTCCAGAACAGGATCGTCAGAACGAAGACGGCGCTCTCGGTGATCGACTGCGCGTCGCCGCTGAATGCCGGCTGCGCGCCATCGACGACCGCCACGACGACCAGGATGTCGGCGATATTGACCTGTCCGCCCTCCCGCTTCAGCAGGAAGCGCATCACCAGGAACAGGAAGAGGTACATGATCGTGCCGCGCGCGATCACCTCCCATAGCGACAGCTCGGGTTTGAACATCGACGACCAGTCGGGCATGCGCACCTCTCGGTCGAGTGAACGCGCCGAGCAGCGCATAGGCTCTATTTCAATATGTTGCCGTATCCGGCGTCGGACGCTGGGGCGATGTGTTCGCGAGCCGCTCCAACGGGAGCGAATGTCCCGCCGGGGTCGATCCGGTCAGCTGCGGGTCGAGTTCGCCGGCGTTGATCGCAGCTTCGAACGCATCGAGCATCGCCGGAAGCGCTTCGGCCTGCCAGAACGTGACCGACTGCCCGCCGATGACCATAGGCTGGCCGTCGGGACGCATCGGCGTGAACGCCACGCGTCCGGCGCCGTCGGCGGCGAGCCACCGCCCGCCGGCCGGTGCGGACGGGTTCGTGTCAAACGCGGTTCGCGCCTGACGCAGATCGGTGAGCAACGCCGATCGCTCCGCCTTGGCGTCGACCGGATCAGCGGCGGCCGCGGCAACGGAACCGACCGCGGCGGCCGTGTTATCAACGATATCTTTCAGCGACATATCCTGGCTCCAGCGCGGCGGACGAGATCACGCGCGGGGCCTCAACAGTCCATCGGCGACATCGGCCCCTGCGGGCTCAAAATTATCACGCAATATGAAGGCGATACGTCGCTGGGATGCTGAGACACGAAGAGCCCCGGACACATGGTCCGGGGCTCCGTGAGGCAACAGTCTGAAACGGATCAGAAGTGGCCGATGATCCCCAACGAGGGGCGGACCGTCTCGAAATTCCCGGTCGTGGCGACTTCGGCGCGGAAGCGCACGCCCTCCTTCTTCACGAGACCGTCGAGCCCGATCGCCTTGGGCCCGAACTCGCCGCCGACGCCGTAGGAGATGCGGCCGAAGTCGGGGCTGTTGTTGCCGTAGCGATCGAAGTTCACCCAGCGATAGCCGACCTTGCCATAGACCAGCCCGGTTTCACCTGCACGCACGCCGGCGCGGCCGTGGACGCCATATTCCCAGTCGATGTCGCCGCTGAAGCCTTTGGCGGCATTGCCTTCGACACCGACGAAGAAGGAACCGAGCGGCACGTTCACGCCCGCGACGCCTTCGACGAGGCCGCCCTTCAGGCGATCGCCGGGCGCCGAGAAGGGAATGCCGTGGCCCGGGTTGCTCTCGAAACCTTCGTACACGCCGGTCACGCCGACATACGGATCGATCCCGAAGGCGCGCGAACCGTCGGACGTCGTGTCCTGGGCAAAGGCTGCGGCGGGGATCAGGAACGCGGCACTGGCCGCTGCGAGAAGCAGCTTCTTCATATCAATCACCTTGTAAGCGGCAGGCGAAACACAGCCTGTCAGGTGATGAAACCGCCGTCCTTCGATGCGTATCCGACCGCCGCAAACGGCACGGAGAGCGTGTTGCAATGCGGCAACAGCCTCTTGAAAGGCACTTCAAGGATACTATTGCTGGCCCTTACCGTTGGTCGCTTAAGTTCGGGTGTCATACCTCGCTGGATCAGAGAATAACCGACAGAAGCAGTCGGGGACAAGCTCGCGCGCACGTCGCGCCTCGCCGCCGTCATTGTCGTGGAGGAGCGTAGCGGCAAGGATATGAAAAGCTCTGCATCCAGTCGATGCGCCGCGCGATCTGCTTCAAGGCAGGGCTGCCGAAGAAGATGACCGTCGCCGGCTTCCGTCACGGCAGGATCGCGAAGGTCCGGTCGGTAAGCGCCGATGTGTTACCGATCTCCAGTGACGCAACGCTCGACGTCACGTGGATCGGCCGCAAGGCGACCGCTGACAACGCTTACAAAATGCCGCGGCGCGCCGCGCGCACGTCATCAAAATCGGGAAGATTTGTCGGAAATCGTATCGGAACATGTCGAATAGACATGCCTCAGCCGCTGTCGAAAACTTCGGTTATTTGCGGCGGAAGGGGTGGTGGACGCACTTGGGCTCGAACCAAGGACCCGCTGATTAAGAGTCAGCTGCTCTACCAACTGAGCTATGCGTCCATGACCTGGCCTGTTGTTGGCGCTTTGGAGAGGCGCCGGCCCCGTCGGGAGGCGGCCAATTAGCAGTCGTGCCGCAGGTTGCAAACCCTTTTTTGCACCTGCGGCATTTTTTGTCTCACCAGCGCACCGCACGGCGGTTTTGGCGGTCGATCGACATCAGAACGCCGATACAAAGCAGGACGGTCATCTGCGCGGAACTGCCGAAACTGACGAGGGGCAGGGGGATGCCGACCACCGGCGCGAGGCCCATCACCATCGCGAGATTGATTGCGACGTAGAAGAAGATCGTCGTCGCCAGCCCGGCAGCCGTGAGGCGTGCGAAGCGGGTGGTGGCGTGCTGGCCGACGTTGACCCCCCAGCGCACCACCAGGATGAAGGCGAGGATCAGCAGGCAGCCGCCGACCAGCCCCCATTCCTCCGCCATCGTCGCGAAGACGAAGTCGGTGTGGCCTTCGGGGAGATAATCGAGATGGCTCTGCGTGCCGTTGAGGAAGCCCTTGCCCCAGATCCCGCCAGACCCGATCGCGATCTTCGACTGGCTGATGTGATAGCCGGTGCGCAGCGGGTCGCTCTCGGGGTCGAGGAAGATCAGCACGCGGTTGCGCTGATAATCGTGCAGCACGTAGTTGAAGGCGATCGGCGCGGCGACCGCCAGGGCCAAGGCGCCGCCGATGAACAGCCGCATCGGTACGCCCGCCAGGAACATGACGACGACGCCGCCGCCGCAGACCATCAAGGCGGTGCCGAGATCGGGCTGTTTGGCGATCAGCGCGGCGGGGATGCCGACCAGCAGCGCGGCGGGCCAGATCGCGCCGAACCGCCGCGTCTCGTTGGGCGGCAGCATGTCGTAGAAGCGCGCGCAGGCGAGCACGATCACCGGCTTCATGAATTCGGAGGGTTGCAGCTTGATGCCGACGTCGAGCCAGCGCTGGCTGCCGCCGCGCACCGCGCCGACCAGCTCGACCAGCACCAGCGCAACGACGATCACGACATAGGCGGGCAGCGCCGACGCCTTCCAGATCCGCTCGGGGACATAGGAGATGCCGAGCGCCGCGCCGAGCAGCACGAAGAAGCGAATGCCCTGCGACAGCGCCCAGGGCTGGAGCGAGCCGCCGGCGGCGGAATAGAGCACGATCTGGCCGAACGCACCGATCGCCACCACCAGCAGGATGACGCGCCACGGCTGGCGGGCGATGGGATCGGGGACGATACGGCTGCGGGTCATGGTTCGCTTCGTTCGGTCGTGCCGTCTTCGGCGACGGTGTTGCCGACCGGACCGGGGGTGGCGAGCGCCGCCTGGGTCTGGTTGGCGAGATCGGTCGCCGCCTCCACCGCATCGGAATCGCTCGGTACGGTCGCGTCGGTCTTGGTGGCGTTGGCGGCGGGCGGCGGCGATTGTGCGGCGCGATAGGCGGCGGCCTGCGCCGCCATGCGCGTGCCGATGTCGCCGCCCCAGGTCGGCTCGACGTCGGCGAGGCTCTTCATCGCGCGGTCGCGATCGAACAGATAGGTCATGATGTCGCGGCCGATCATCGGCGTGTCGAGGTTGCGGACGGTGTGGCCGTTGTGTTCGAGCACCACCGCGATCGCGTAGCGCGGGTTGTCGGCGGGGGCGAAGCCGACGAACAGCGCGTGGTCGCGCATCTTGAAGGGCAATTGGCCGTTCTTGATCACGCCGGTGCTGCGCCGTTCCGCCATGGTGATGCGGCGGACCTGCGCGGTGCCGGTCTTGCCGGCGATGGCGACGCCGGGCACCAGCATCCGCGCGGCGGCACCGGTGCCACCCTGATTGATCACGCCGTACATCGCATCGCGGACGATCGCGAGATGCTCCGAGGCGACGGGCAGGGCGGGGGCGTCGAAGTGGACGTGGTCGGCGAGCAGGCTCGGCTGCAACGTCCGCCCGGACGCGATGCGCGCCGCCATCACCGCGAGCTGGAGCGGGTTGGCGAGCACATAGCCCTGGCCGATCGACGCGTTGAGACCGTCGGCGACGGTCCAATTGTGCTTGTACTTGCGCAGCTTCCACTCGGAGTCCGGCACCGTGCCATAGCGCTGCGTGGCGATCGGCAGATCGAACTTCTGGCCGAGCCCGACCAGCCGGGCGATGGGTGCGATCTTGTCATAGCCGAGCCGGCGGATCATCTCGTAGAAATAGATGTCGCAGCTCTGCTCGATCGCGCCCTTGAGGTCGAGCGGGCCGTGGCCGCCCTTCTTATGGCAATGGAAGATGCCGGTGCCGACGCGGAGCGCCCCCGAGCAGACGATGCGGTCGTGCGCGCCGACGCCCGCGGCGAGCAAGGCGAGGCCGTTCATCGGCTTCACCGTCGACCCCGGTGGATACAGACCCTGCGTCACCTTGTTCATCAGCGGCACGTGGTCGTCGTCGGACAGCATCTTCCATTCGAGATGGCTGATGCCGTCCGAGAAGCTGTTGGGGTCGTAGGCGGGCATCGACACCATCGCCAGCATCTCGCCGGTGCGGCAGTCCATCACCACCGTCGAGCCCGAATTGGTGCCGAGACGGCGCGCGGCATATTCCTGCAAGCCGGCATCGATCGTCAGCCGCTGCGTCTTGCCCGGTACGTCGGCGCGGGTCGGCAATTCGGCGACGACCTTGCCGCGCGCGGTGACCTCGACGCGCTTGGCGCCGGGGGTGCCGCGCAATTGCGTCTCGAGCTGCTTTTCCAGCCCGTCCTTGCCGAGCTTGAAGCCGGGGGTGACGAGCAGCGGGTCGCGCGTCTTCTTGAACTGTTCGGCGTTGGCGGCGCCGACATAGCCGGTGAGATGCGCGACCGCGGCACCGGCGGGATAGGCGCGCGCGAAGCCGCGGGTCGGCGCGACGCCGGGCAATTCGGGCTGGCGCAGGCTGATCGCGGCGAACCGGTCCCAGCTGATGTTCTCGGCGACCTGGACGGGCTGGAAGCCGGCCGCGCCCTTGAGGTCGATCCTGATCCGCTCGACGTCGTCCGGGGTCAGATCGAGCAGCCGCGCGAGCAGCCCGAGCACGCGGTCGCGACCGGCGTCGCCCCCTTCGAGGCGGTCGGGGATGATGTCGATCCGGAAGTCGGTGCGGTTGTTGGCGATCGGCGCGCCGTGGCGGTCGATGATCCAGCCGCGGCGCGGCGGGATCATCGTCAGATTGACGCGGTTGCTCTCGGCGAGGAGATTGTATTTCTCGTTCTGCGCGATCGCGAGCCAGCCCATCCGCGCGGCGAGCAGCACGCCGACCCCCGCCTGTGCGGTGCCGAGCAGCCAAGCGCGGCGCGAGAAGCTGTACGTCTGCATCGCCTCGGTGACGATGCGGGGCGAGCGGCGGATCATGCGGCCGGTCCACGCTTGCGGTCGATCCAGGCGACGAAGCGGACCGAGAGGGGGAAGAGCATCACCGCGATCATGATCTGCGCCAATAGCACGGGATCGACGTGCGCGCCGAGCGGAAGCGCGATCCAGCGCCCGACGGTGAGGCAGAAGGCGAGCGCGCCGCTGGCGATCAGCCAGTCCTGCCAGAAGTCGCGGAACACCAGTCGCTGCTCGATGAGATCGATGGCGATGAAGCAGAGCGACCAGAGCAGAACCGCCGAACCGAGCGGCTGACCGCTGACGAGATCGTCGAACAGGCCGAGCGGCGCCGCCGCCCAGGGGCGCAGCGCGAAGCGCGCGAGCAGCCGCCAGGTCAGCAGCATCAGCAGCCCCAGCGGCGGCACCAGCGCGAGGCTGGCGACGACCGGCAGCACCGCGGTGAGCGCGGAGCCGCCGAGGACGCTCATCCACGGCACCGCCCGCGCCCGGCCGGGCGGCAGCGGCGGTTCGAAGGGCCGATAGTCGATCGTGGAGCGGGACATGGGAGTCACCCCGCTCAACGGGCTGGCGCGGGCGCGGACGGCGTCGCGGGAGGGGCGGCGGCACGCGGCGGCGGGGGCGGCGGCAGCGGCATGAACGGGCGCTCGACCAACGCGAAATCGAGCGAATCCGGCGCGGCGAACGGAATGGCGAGGACGCTGTCCGACCCCGACGCCTCGACCTGCGCGACGGGTACGCCCGGCGCGTAGAGGCCGCCAGTGCCCGAGGTGACGAACATGTCGCCGGCCGCGAAGCGGACGTTGGCGGCGTTGACCGAGCGGATGTCGACGCGGCCGTCGCCGCGGCCGGCGGCGATCGCCGGCATGCCGTCGCGGGTGCGGCGTACCGGCACCAGGCTGTCGGGATCGGTGATCAGCAGCACACGCGCGGCGAACGGCCCGGCTTCAAGCACGCGGCCGACCAGCCCTTCGGGACCGCGGACGGGCATGCCCGGGGTGACGCCCTGCACCCGCCCGGCGTCGAGCAAGGCGAAGCGCCGGCCGCTCGATGCGGTCGAGGCGACGAGCCGCGCCGCGACGACCGGTTCGGGCGTGCGGTCGCGTACCTTGAGCAGCGCGCGCAGGCGGCGGTTGTCATAGGCGATGACCCGCGCCTTGGTGAGCAGCGCGCGATGGCGCTTGGCCTCGGCGCGCAGCGTGGCATTCTCGCCATGGACGTGGAACCAGGTGCCGATCGCCTCCGGCACCGACGCCACCGCGTCGACGCCGGCGTCGAGCACGCTGGCGACGGGCGCGGTGACGCTCGCCACCGCCATCCGCGCCGCGCTGAACGCGGGCGGATTGAAGATGGAGGCGGCGAGCAGCGCGGCACCGACCACCGCGCCCGCCACTGCGAGCACGTAGCCGAAGAACGTACTATACTGCCGTCGCCGCGAGAAACCCGTGCGACGGTCGCGGGCAGGCGCCATGCGCCGATGTCCCCCCGTCTCGTGTGAAAGAACGTCCGCGGCTTAGCCGGTCTGCAGCACGCCGCGGAACATCGGATCCTCGAGCGCGCGACCGGTGCCGAGCGCGACGCAGGTCAGCGGGTCCTCAGCGACGGTCACCGGCAGGCCGGTCTCGTCGCGCAGCACCTCGTCCAGCCCCTCGAGCAGCGCCCCGCCGCCGGTGAGCACGATGCCCTGGTCGACGATGTCGGCGGCGAGTTCGGGTGCGGTATTCTCGAGCGCGACGCGGACGCCCTCGACGATCGTCGCGACCGGCTCGCTTAGCGCCTCGGCGATCTGGCCCTGGTTGATCTGGATCTCCTTGGGCACGCCGTTGACGAGGTCGCGGCCCTTGACGAAGATGATCTTGCCGATGCCGTCGGCGGGCGGGCGCGCGATGCCGACCTCCTGCTTGATCCGCTCGGCGGTGGCCTCGCCGATCAGCAGATTGTGGTTGCGGCGGACGTAGCTGACGATCGCCTCGTCCATCTTGTCGCCGCCGACGCGCACCGACGTGGTATAGGCGAGGCCGCGCAGCGACAGCACCGCGACCTCGGTGGTGCCGCCGCCGATGTCGACGACCATCGAGCCGATCGGCTCGGTGACGGGCATGTCGGCGCCGATCGCGGCGGCCATCGGCTCCTCGATCAGATAGACCTGGCTCGCGCCCGCGTTCGACGCGGCGTCGCGGATCGCTCGGCGCTCGACCTTGGTCGAACCCGACGGCACGCAGATCACGATCTCGGGCCAGCGCGCGAACTTGCGCGGCCCGTGCACCTTGCGGATGAAATGCTTGATCATCTCTTCCGCGACATCGATGTCGGCGATGACGCCGTCGCGCAGCGGCCGGATCGCCTCGATCGAGCCCGGCGTCTTGCCCATCATCAGCTTGGCGTCGTCGCCGACCGCCTTCACCCGGCGCACGCCGTTGATCGTCTCGACCGCGACCACCGACGGCTCGTTGAGCACGATGCCGCGGCCGCGGACGTAGACCAGCGTGTTCGCGGTGCCGAGATCGATCGCCATGTCATGGGACATGAATTTGAAGAAGCGAGGAAATGCCATCGAGCGCTAGGTTCCGTATGCGGGACGCGGGAGTTCCAGGAGACCCGCCGCAGACCGTGTCGGTCACGAAGTTCGTCACGTCTGGCGGAGGGGCTCGCGGGATGCGTTCGCTTGGTATAGAGCTTGCGCGGTGTCAATACGCCGTCTGCCTGAACATCTCGTCAACCGTATCGCCGCCGGTGAAGTGGTGGAAAGGCCCGCCAGCGCGTTGAAGGAGCTGGTCGAGAATGCGATCGATGCGGGTGCCCGGCGGATCGCGGTAACCCTCTCAGAGGGCGGCCTTTCGCGGATCGAGGTGGCCGACGACGGGTGCGGCATGACCCCCGCCGACATGGCGCTGGCACTGGAACGGCACGCGACGTCCAAACTGCCGGATTCGCTGGTCGGCGACGAGGGCGCGCTCGAAATGGTCGCCACGCTCGGCTTCCGCGGCGAGGCGCTGCCGTCGATCGCCAGCGTCGCGCGGCTGACGATCGAAAGCCGAGTCGCGGGGGCCGAGGGCTGGGCGCGGACGATCGACAATGGTGCGCTGGTCCGCGAGGGGCCGGCCGCGTTGCCGCCGGGGACGCGGGTGATCGTCGAGGCATTGTTCGGCCGGGTGCCGGCACGGCGCAAGTTCCTGCGCTCGCCGCGCGCGGAATATGCCGCCTGCCTCGATGCGGTGCGGCGGCTGGCGATGGCCCGCTGCGACATTGCCTTCACGCTCGAACACGATGGCCGCCGCGCGCTGGCGGTGACGCAGGCGGAGGAGCGGCCGGAGCGCGTCGCGGCACTGACCGACCGCGCGCTCGCCGACAATGCGGTGCCGATCGACCTCGAACGGTCGACCGACGCCGGGCCGCTGGTGCTCGGCGGGGTGGCGAGCATCCCGACCTACAATCGCGGCGTCGCCGATCACCAATATCTGTTCGTCAACGGCCGGCCGGTGCGCGACCGGCTGCTGATGGGCGCGATCCGCGGCGCCTATGCCGAGATGCTGCCGCGCGACCGCCATGCGGTGGTGGCGCTGTTCCTCGACGTGCCGGCGAGCGAGGTCGACGTCAACGTCCACCCCGCCAAGACCGAGGTGCGTTTTCGCGATCCCGCCATGGTGCGCGGGCTGATCGTGTCGGGGCTGCGGCGGGCGCTGGACGCCGCCGGGCATCGCAGCGTGCAGCGGCCGAGCGCGGATGCGCTGGCGATGTGGCAGCCCGAAAACCCCGCTTCTCCCGCGGCGGGGCGAGCTTGGGGGCTGCCGGAGACGGTCGGTATCGGTGAGGTGTCCGCTGCTCTCGACACCGGGCTGCGCGGGGAGGGGCTTTACGGGGGTGTGCGCGACTATCGGCCGACCTTCTTCACCGCGCCGCCGGCCGCGCGCGCCGAACCCGCCTGGGCGCCGCCGCCGCAGACCGCGTCGCACCCGCTCGGGGTCGCGCGCGGGCAGGTCGCCAAGACCTATATCGTCGCCGAGGCGGAGGACGGGCTGGTGCTGGTCGACCAGCATGCCGCGCACGAACGGCTGGTGCTCGAGCGGATGCGCGCCGCGCTCGCCGGCGGGCGGGTCGCTTCGCAGGCGCTGCTGCTTCCCGAGGTGGTCGAGCTGGAGGAGCCCGCCTGCGACCGGCTCGAGGCGCGGGCGGCCGAACTCGCCGAACTCGGCCTCGACCTCGAACGGTTCGGGCCGACCGCAATGCTGGTGCGCGCGACGCCGGCGCTGCTCGGTCAGGCCGACTCGACCGGGCTGGTCACCGACCTCGCCGACGAACTCGCCGCCTTCGATCAGGCGCTATCGCTGCGCGAGCGGCTCGACTCGGTGGCGGGGACGATGGCCTGCCACGGCTCGGTGCGCGCCGGCCGGGTGCTCGGCGTGACCGAGATGAACGCGCTGCTCCGCGAGATGGAGGCTACGCCGCACTCTGGCCAATGCAACCATGGTCGTCCGACCTGGGTGAAGCTGGCGCATGGCGATATTGAAAAACTGTTCGGCCGCCGGTGAGCGAGTCCTCGAACAGCCAAGCTTCCGCCGCGGCGCGCTCGGAGAAATAGCCGACGCCCTCGCGGCCCGGCTCGGGCAGGCGGCGCATCTGCTGGCGCGACAGCGACATGCCTACGACGAACGCCATGCGGCGCGAGCGCAGCGTGGGATCGCGCGTCATCGCCATGAACGCCTCGACGACCTCGCGGCTCTGGATACGCATCCCCGACGCATCGGTCAGCGTCAGATGCTGGTTGGGACCGCAGTGCAGCAGCTCAAGCGCATCGCGATAGGACTCGCGAAACGCCGCGACGTCTTCCACCAGGAAGAACCCCGCCGAGGTGACGGTGACGAGATGCCGGACGGGGTCGACGGCGATGCTGAAACGGGCTGGCATGAATCAGTCCATAATGGTCTAGGTCTTTCGCGTGTGTTAACGCGTTGATTAGCACTGACCATTTCGCCTCGGCCGGGAATGCTGCCGTCGGCGTCCGCTGCCATGAAAAAAGCCGCCCGGATCGCTCCGGACGGCCTCTTTGTCTTCGGGCAGGCGAACGCGGGGCTCAGCCCTGCGCCGGTGCCTCCTCCGCGGTGTCGGCCTGCACTTCGGCAGTCGCGCCCGGCTCGGCGTTGGGATCGTAATCCTCGACGAAGCCGGCTTCGTCGCGCTCGAACATCGACGACATCACGTCGACGCCCGATGCCTGCATCTCGGCCTCTTCCGGCGAGCGCGCGACGTTGACCTTGACGGTCACGGTGACCTCGGGGTGCAGCGCGACGCGCACGGTGTACAGGCCGATCGACTTGATCGGCTTGTCCAGCACCACCTGGCTCTTGGTGACCTTGTGGCCGTCGGCGACGAGCGCCTCGATCAGATCGCGGACCGCGACCGAACCGTAGAGCTGGCCGGTGTTCGACGCCTGACGGATCAGGGTGACGCTCGCGTCCTTGAACGAACCCGCTTCCTTCTCGGCCTCGCCGCGACGGTTGGCGTTGTCGCTTTCGATGCGGGCGCGGTTCGCCTCGAACACCTTGCGGTTGGCTTCGTTGGCGCGCAGCGCCTTCTTGTTCGGCAGCAGGAAGTTGCGGGCGAACCCGTCCTTGACCTTCACCACGTCGCCGATGGCGCCGAGCTTCTCGACGCGCTCAAGCAGAATGACGTCCATGTGTCCGTTCCTTACTTAACGACGTAGGGCAGCAGGCCCAGGTGGCGGGCGCGCTTGATCGCCTGGGCGAGCTCGCGCTGCTTCTTGGCGCTCACCGAGGTGATGCGCGACGGCACGATCTTGCCACGCTCGGACACGAAGCCCTGGAGCAGACGGACGTCCTTATAGTCAATCCGCGGCGCATCCTTGGCGCTGAACGGGCACGACTTGCGGCGGCGGAAAAACGGGCGAGCCATTATGCGGCCTCCTCTTCACGGTCACGACGGGGGGCACGGTCCGGACGATCGCCACGATCACCACGGTCGCCGCGCGGGCCGCCATCACGGCCGCCTTCGCGGTCGCCACGACGCTCACGATCGCGCTCCTGCTTGCGCATCATCACGGTCGGACCGTCTTCCAGCGCATCGACCTTGACGGTCATGTAGCGGATGACGTCTTCGTTGATCTGCGTCTGGCGCTCCAGCTCGGCGATCACGGTGCCGGGGGCATCGATCTCGAGCATGACGTAATGCGCCTTGCGATTCTTGGCGATGCGATACGCGAGGCTGCGCAGGCCCCAGGTCTCGGTCTTGACGACCTTGCCGCCATTGTCTTCGATGATCTTGGTGGCGGTTTCCGCCAGCGCGTCCACCTGCGCCTGTGCCAGATCCTGGCGCGCAAGGAACGTGTGCTCGTACAGAGCCATGCCTTGTCCTTCGTTGGCCGATCGCTGGCGCCGCCCCATGCGACGCCCCTCCGACTGTCGTCTCAAACATAAAAACCGGGGCGGAGAGACTGGCTCTCCACCCCGGATATCGATGCTCATACGCCTTGCGGGCGAAAAGGCAAGCCTTGGCGCTTAGCGGAACGAGCGCTGGATCACCCGCACGACGGTGCCGTTGTCGCGGACGAGCACCGCGTCGTTGCCCGAGCGCGCCCAATACTGGCCGCGCGGCGGGGCGGCGAGACGATAGGTGCGATAGTCGCGGACGACGCGATAGTTGGTCGCATAGCGGCGATCGAAACGCTGGCCGGCGCGCCAGGCGCGCGGAGCGTTGTTGCGGACGGTGGTGCGCTGGGTGACGACGGTGCGGCCGTTCGGACGCTCCTTGACGGTGGTGACGGTGCGCTCGCGCTGCACGGGGGCGGCGTCCGCGGCGGCGACCGCCAGCGGGCTGGCGACGAGGGTCGCGGCAATCGCGCTCAGGATCAGCTTCTTCATTGTAATCACTCCCATTTGCATACCGGCGCCGTGTCCGGCGTCGACACGAGAGATAGGGGCGACTTGTCGCACACCTCTCTCGCCGATCCCGGAAAACGGTCGCAAGGTGTCGCAACTCCGAGAGGTTCGTTCAGGTTGCGTGAGGGCCGCCGCGGTCCTAGTGGCGCGCTCCTGTTGTTCAGAGGAGACGCGCGATGCGGGCATTCATCTTTCCCGGCCAGGGCAGCCAGGCGGTCGGCATGGGCAAGGCGCTGGCCGAGGCGAGCCCGGTCGCGCGCGAGGTGTTCGGCGAGGTCGACGAGGCGCTCGGCCAGCATCTGTTCCGGCTGATGGCCGAGGGGCCGGGCGAGGACCTGCAGCTCACCGCCAATGCGCAGCCGGCGATCATGGCCAATGCGATCGCCACGCTGCGCGTCGCCGAGCGCGAGGGCGGCCTCCGTCTCGCCGACAAGGCCGACTACGTCGCGGGCCACTCGCTCGGCGAATATGGCGCATTGTGCGCGGCGGGGGCGTTCGACCTCGCCACCACCGCCCGGCTGCTGCGGCTGCGCGGTGAGGCGATGCAGGCGGCGGTGCCGGTCGGCGAGGGAGCGATGGCGGCACTGCTCGGTGCCGATCTCGCCAAGGCGCAGGCGATCGCCTCCGCCGCCGTCGCGGCGATCGCCGCGGAGGGGGGTGGCGACCTCGTCTGCACCGTCGCCAACGACAATGATCCGTCGCAGGTGGTGATCTCGGGCCACCGCGCCGCGATCGAGCGTGCGGTCACTTTGGCCAAGGACCATGGCGCCAAGCGCGCGCTGCTGCTGCCGGTGTCGGCGCCGTTCCACTGTCCGCTGATGCAGCCCGCCGCCGAGGCGATGGAGGCCGCGCTCGCCGATGCACGGATCGCCGCGCCGCTGGTGCCGGTCTACGCCAACGTCGACGCCGCGCCGATCGCCGACCCCGACGCGATCCGCGCCGCTCTGGTCCGTCAGGTGACGGGCATGGTGCGCTGGCGCGAATCGGTGCTGACGATGGCCGAGGCGGGGGTGACGCATTTCGTCGAATTCGGCGGCAAGGTCCTCGCCCCGATGGTCAAGCGCATCGCCCCGGACGTCGAGGCGACCAGCGTCGTGACGATGGACGACATCGAGGATCTAATAAAGAAGGTGTGATGTTGCGCGGCCGGATCGCGTAGATTTTTTCGCGCAGAGGCGCAGAGGCGCAGAGGCGCAGAGAACGCAGAGGAAGAAGAGGGCGTGCGGGACATTGATGCGATCAGCGGAGATGTCGTCGATGTCGCACTTCGTCTGCACCGCGACTTGGGCCCCGGATTGCTGGAGAGCGTTTACGAAGCGGTGCTCGCAGCGCGGTTAAACCAGATGGGCTATGGCGTGGTTCGGCAACAGCCCGTCAGCATCGACTTTGAGGGCGTTCATATAGACGGCGCTTTCAAGATGGATTTGCTGGTTGATGGCCGATTAATTGTTGAAATCAAGTCGGTCGAGCGGTTGCTGCCGGTGCACGCGAAGCAGTTGCTTACCTACCTGCGACTGACCAATCAGCCTGTCGGGCTGCTGATCAATTTCGGTGGCGAGACGCTCAAGGAAGGTGTGAGACGCCTCGTCAACAATCACCGGCCCTCTGCGTCCTCTGCGCCTCTGCGCGAACAAAAGTAGCTGTTTTTGGAGAGTAAAATGTTCGATCTGACAGGCATGACTGCGCTGGTTACCGGCGCTTCGGGCGGTATCGGCTCCGCCATCGCGAAGGCGCTGGCGGGGCAGGGGGCGACGCTGGCGGTGTCGGGGTCCAATTCGGAGAAGCTCGAGGCGTTTCGCGCCGGGCTGGGCGGCGCGCATGTCGCGGTGCCGTGCGACCTGTCGGATGCCGCCGCGGTCGACGCGCTGGTGCCGCAGGCGGTGCAGGCGCTCGGCGGGCGGCTCGATATCCTCGTCAACAATGCCGGCGTGACGCGCGACAATCTGGCGATGCGGATGAAGGACGACGAATGGGATCAGGTGATCCGCGTCAATCTGGAAGCCGCGTTCCGCCTCGTCCGCGCCGCCGCCAAGCCGATGATGAAGCAGCGCTTCGGCCGCGTCGTGTCGATCACCTCGGTGGTTGGACAGACCGGCAATCCGGGGCAGGCGAATTATGCCGCATCGAAAGCCGGCCTCGTCGGCATGTCGAAGGCGCTGGCGCAGGAGCTGGCCAGCCGCAACATCACGGTCAATTGCGTCGCGCCCGGCTTCATCCGCTCGGCGATGACCGACGTGCTGCCCGAGGCGCAGAAAACCGCGCTGCTGGGGCGGATTCCGGCCGGCGATCTCGGCACCGGCGAGGATATCGGTGCCGCCGTCGTGTACCTCGCCAGCCGCGAAGCCGGATATGTCACCGGCCAGACCTTGCACGTCAACGGCGGCATGGCCATGATCTAGGCGGGTTGGGGCTGATCACAACGATCGACCTTAACAGACGCTTGCCACCCGAACCGCCCCGTTCTACGGGCGTTTGGTAACTGACAAACACCCCCCAAAGCGAAGAGGGACTATACCATGAGCGAGACCGCCGACCGCGTGAAGAAGATCGTCGTCGAGCATCTCGGCGTCGAAGCCGACAAGGTGACCGAGGACGCGAGCTTCATCGACGACCTGGGTGCCGACAGCCTCGACATCGTCGAGCTCGTCATGGCGTTCGAGGAAGAGTTCGGGGTCGAGATCCCCGACGATGCCGCCGAGAAGATCACGACCGTCAAGGACGCGATCACCTATATCGACGAGCACAAGGGCTGAGCCTTCGGCTTGCCCGCGCCCGCTAAGGGCCGGATCTGAACGGCTCCCCGTCCCCGATTGTGAGGGCGGGGGGCCGTTTTTCGTAACAGCCGCCCGCTTCCGTCGGACGGCGACCTGTTTGGACTGGATGGAGTAAGGGTATGCGGCGCGTTGTCGTAACCGGTTTGGGTCTGGTGACCCCGCTTGGCGCGGACGTCGAAACCGCCTGGGCGAACCTGATCGCGGGCAAGTCGGGCGCCGGCCCGATCACGCGCTTCGACGCGTCGGACCAGAAATGCCTCATCGCCTGCGAGGTCAAGCCGGCGGATCATCCTTACGGCTTCGACCCCGACAAGCGCGTCGACCACAAGGTCCAGCGTCAGGTCGATCCGTTCATCGTCTATGGCATCGATGCCGCCGGTCAGGCGCTCGAGGACGCCGGCCTCACCGAGATGAGCGAGGCGGAGCGGTTCCGCACCGGCTGTTCGATCGGTTCGGGCATCGGCGGCCTGCCGGGGATCGAGAGCGAATCGCTCGTCCTCGCCGAAAAGGGGCCGAAGCGCGTCAGCCCGCATTTCGTCCACGGCCGGCTCATCAACCTGATTTCGGGACAGGTTTCGATCAAATACGGGCTGATGGGGCCGAACCATGCGGTGGTCACCGCCTGTTCGACCGGCGCGCATTCGATCGGCGACGCGGCGCGGATGATCGCGCTCGACGATGCCGACGTGATGCTCGCGGGCGGCGCGGAAAGCACGATCTGTCCGATCGGCATCGCCGGCTTCGCCGCGGCGCGCGCGCTCAACACCAGCTTCAACGACCGGCCCGAACAGGCCAGCCGCCCCTATGACCGCGACCGCGACGGCTTCGTCATGGGCGAGGGCGCGGGCGTCGTCGTGCTCGAGGAATATGAGCACGCCAAGGCACGCGGCGCGAAAATCTATTGCGAGGTCGTCGGTTACGGCCTGTCGGGCGACGCCTATCACGTCACCGCACCGGAACCCGAAGGATCGGGCGCGTTCCGCTCGATGGAAATGGCGATGAAGCGCTCGGGCCTCGCGCTCAGCGACATCGACTATATCAACGCGCACGGCACCTCGACGATGGCCGACATGATCGAGCTGGGCGCGGTCAAGCGCCTGTTCGGCGATGCGATCGGCGGCCTGTCGATGAGCTCGACCAAATCGGCGATCGGCCATCTGCTCGGCGGCGCCGGCGCGGTGGAGAGCATCTTCTGCATCCTCGCGATGCGCGACCAGATCGTGCCGCCGACGCTCAACCTCGACAATCCGTCGGAAGGCGCGGAGGGCGTCGACCTCGTGCCGCACGTCGCGCGCAAGCGCGAGGTGCGCGCGGTGCTCAACAATTCGTTCGGTTTCGGCGGCACCAACGCCTCGCTGGTGATGAAGGCGATCTGATTCCATGCGCAAGGTCGGTTGCCTCGGTCTGCTGATCGGCCTCTTCGCGATCGTCGCGGCGTTTCTGGTGGTGCAGGGCTGGGGTGGCAGCGGTCCGGCGCCGCGGACGCTGACCGTGCAGGTCGCGGAGGGCAGCAGTCTCGCCTCCGCCGCGCGCGAATTGGAGAAGGCGGGGGCGATCCGCTCGGCCGGGCGCTTCCGCCTGCTCGCCCGCGTGTTCGGTTCGGGCGAACCGATCAAGGCGGGCGAATATCGCATCCCGGCGCACACCAGCCCCGCCGATATCCTCAAGATGCTGCAGGGCGGCAAGGTGTTGCAGCGGCTGGTGGTGGTGCCGGAGGGCTATCCTTCCGTGCTCGTCCACGACGCGCTAATGAAGGCGGATGGCCTCACCGGCGACGTGCCGGTGCCGGCGGAGGGATCGGTCCTGCCCGACAGCTACGCCTTCCAGCGCGGCGATACCCGCGCGAGCGTGGTGGCGCGGATGCAGACGGCGATGCGCGACTATCTGGCCGCCGCCTGGGCGAAGCGCAAGCCGGGGATCGCCGTGACGACGCCCGAACAGGCGATCATCCTCGCCTCGATCGTCGAGAAGGAGACCGGCAAGCCTGCCGAGCGGCGCACGGTGGCGGCGGTCTATGGCAACCGGTTGAAGCAGGGGATGCCGTTGCAGGCGGATCCGACGGTGATCTATCCGATCACCAAGGGGCGACCGCTCGGCCGGCGCATCCTGCGGTCGGAGCTGCATGCGAAGAACGGTTATAATACCTATGCCGAGGCGGGGCTTCCCGCCGGGCCGATCGCCAATCCCGGGCGTGCCTCGATCGATGCGGTGCTCGACCCGGCATCGTCGAAGGCGCTGTATTTCGTCGCCGACGGCACCGGCGGGCACGTGTTCGCGGACACTTTGGCGCAGCACAACGCCAATGTGCAGAAATGGTATGCGATCCGGCGCCAGCGCGGCGAAATGTAGCGCGGGTCAGCGCGCCGCCTGATCTTCGCGCAGGCGCGCCTCGAGTTTGCGACGTGACGAGGCGGCATAGGCACGGCAAGCGCCGGGCGTCGTGCGGAAGCGATCGGTGGCGCCGTCCTGATCGGCGTGCGCGGTGATCAGCAGATCGCACGGCAGGCCCTGCATCACCCCATAGCTCTTGCGAAACCCGGCGACGATCGGGCGGCTCGTGGTGGCGGTGTAGCGATAGCCGTCGCTCGAGACGGGATTGAGGCTGGCGGCGAAGACGATCGTCCTGCACCCTTGGCGCGCGCAGGACCGCCAGCTCCAGCTTGTGCTGCCCATCGTGTGGCCGGGCGTCGCATGCGCGGTCACCGTGGTGCGCCCCAGCGTCAGCCGCTCGCCGTCCCCGATCACCCGCACCGCTGAAACGGCGGGAAAGCGGCTGTCGTAACCGCGCTGCGGATCGTCCGCGGCGAGGCGGCCGGATCGCAGTCCTTCGGCAGCACGGGCGCTGGCGATCACCGTCGCGCCGGTGGCGCGGGCGAGCGCGGCGATGCCGCCGGCATGATCGAAATGCGGTTCGGTGCTGAGGATGTAGCGAATGTCGCGCGGCCGGAAGCCGAGCCGCCTGACATTGGCGAGGATCGCCGGCGCGGCTTGCGGCAGGGCGCCGTCGATCAGGATCAGCCCCTTGCCCGTGTCGATCAGTGCGACGTTGAGGCCGCCAAAGCCCACCAGATAGCTGTCGCCGAACACCCGCACCGGCGGCCGCGGCGCCAGCCATTCGGCGACATGCTCGCCGACGATCGGCCGGGTGAGGGGATCGTCGCGCTGCGCTGTGGCGACGGGCGTGGTCTGCGCGGCGAGCATGGCGGCAACGAGGCTGGCGGTCATGGACGGGTCTCCTTCGTGCCCGGAATGCCCGTCACGGCGATGCCGTACAAACCATCTTCCCTCGTCTTAGCCATGAGGTTTACTCATGGCCGATGGATCGCGCCCAGCTCCCGCTCAACGCTTTGCGCGCCTTCGAGGCGGCGGCGCGGCATCTCAATTTCACCCGCGCCGCGAGCGAGTTGTTCGTCAGCCAGGGGGCGGTGAGCCATCAGGTCGCCGCGCTCGAAGAGAGGCTGGGTACGAAGCTGTTCCGGCGGCTGCCGCGCGGACTGGCGCTGACCGACGAGGGGCAGGCGCTGGTGCCGGTGCTCGCCGAAACGTTCGACCGGATCGGCGCCACGCTCGACCGGTTCGAGGGCGGACGCCTGCAACATCCCCTCGCGCTCGGCGTGGTGGGCACGTTCGCCACCGGCTGGCTGCTGCCGCGGCTCGATCGCTTCGCCGCAAGCCATCCGCACGTCGATGTCCGGCTGTCGATCAACAACAACCGCGTCGATCTGGCGGGCGAGGGGCTCGACGGCGCGATCCGCTTCGGCGACGGCGCGTGGCACGGCACGCAGGCCGAGCCGTTGCTTGCCGCGCCGCTGACCCCGCTTTGCGCGCCGCGCATCGCCGCGCGGTTGCGTGACCCGGCCGATCTGCTGCGCGAACCTCTGCTGCGCTCGTACCGGACCAGCGAGTGGGAGGGGTGGTTCGCCAAGGCGGGGCTGTCGCCGCCGGCGCTGCGTGGGCCGCTGTTCGACAGTTCGGCGGTCATGGCGAGCGCGGCGATGGCGGGGCTGGGCGTCGCGCTGGCACCGCGCGCGATGTTCCTGCGCGAACTCGCCGCGGAGCAGCTCGTCCAGCCGTTTGCGATCGAGATCGATGCCGGCCGCTACTGGCTGACGCATCTGCTCTCGCGCAAGCCGTCGCCGACGATGCGCGCGTTCAGGGACTGGCTGGTGACGGAGGCGGGGGAGTGATCCGCCCGCCTGCGCCCTGTCGTCAGCGGCGCAGGCCGCTCGCCGCGCGGGCCTTGGCCTCGACCTCTGCCATCGAGCCGCCGGTCACCCAGCTGCCGCCGACGCACAGCACCGGTGCGAACGCCAGCCAGTCGGGCGCGCTCGCTTCGGTGATGCCGCCGGTCGGACAGAAGCGGCACTGATAGAAGGGCGCCGCCAGCGCCTTCAGCGCCTTCAGCCCGCCCGACGTCTCGGCCGGGAAGAACTTGAAATGGGTGAGGCCGAGGTCGAGCCCGCGCATGATGTCGCCCGCGGTCGCGGTGCCGGGCAGATAGGCGACGCCCGCGTCGAGGATCGGCGTGGCGAGCCGCTCGGTGAGCCCCGGCGAGACGATGAACTCGACGCCGGCGTCGATGACTTTCCGTGCCTGGCTCTCGTTGACGACGGTGCCGGCGCCGACGATCGCGCCGGGGACCTTCCTCATCTCGGCGATCGCCTCCATCGCCGCGCCGGTGCGCAGCGTCACCTCGAGCACCTTGAGCCCGCCGGCGACGAGCGCCTCGGCCAGCGGCCGCGCGGTGGCGGCGTCGTCGATCACCAGCACCGGGATGACGGCGCTGGTCTGCATGATGGTGGCGATGTCGGTCATGACGCAGGAGCCTCTTATGCGTGTTCTTGGGCGAAGGCCGCGGCGGCGCCGAACAGGCCCGGCTGCGGATGGGTGATGAGCTTGACGGGGATGCCCGCCATCATGTTCTGGAACCGGCCCTTGGCGACGAAGCGCTGGTCGAAGCCCGACCGGATCAATTTGTCCTTGATGCGCAGGCCGAGCCCGCCGGCGATCACCACCGCTTTGGCGCCGTGTGCCAGCGCGAGGTCGCCCGCCACCGCACCGAGCGCGAGGCAGAAGCGGTCGAGCGCGGCGAGCGCGATCGAATCGGTGCCGTCGAGCGCCTCGGTCCAGATCGTCTTGTCGTCGCGGCTGGGAACGGCGCGGCCTTCGAGCTCGGCGAGCGTCTCGTACAGCGCGACGATGCCGGGGCCGGAGCAGATCCGCTCCGCCGAGACGCGCGTATAGGTGCGACGCAGGCGCTTGACGAAGGCGTCCTCGATGCCGTCGAGCGGCGCATAGTCGACGTGGCCGCCTTCGGTGGGCAGCACGTGATAGCGGCCCTTGGTCTTGAACACCTGCGCGACGCCGAGGCCGGTGCCGGGGCCGCAGACCGTCGTCACGCCCTCGGTCGGCAGCGCGATGTCGGGGCCGCAAAGGTGCTCGAAATCGTCGTGCGGCAATTGCGCGACGGCATGGCCGACCGCGCCGAAATCGTTGATGACGGTATAGATGTCGGCGCCGAGCCGCTCGGGGATCAGCGACGGGCGGATCACCCAGGGATTGTTGGTCAGGCGGATGATGTCGCCGGTGATCGGCGAGGCGACAGAGATCGCCGCCGCCTTGGGGAGGGGCGCGCCGTGGCGGGCGGCGAACGCCTGCCACGCGGTCTGCAGACTGGCGTGTTCGGCGGTCTTGAGCGTCACCGGTTCGCCGAGCGCGACGACATGGCCGTCCTCCACCTCCGCGATGGCGAAGCGGGCATGGGTGCCGCCGATATCGACGCTGACGAGCTGCATTTCTGTTCTCTCCTGACGTTCCGCTCTCACCCCCACCCATCGCCGGCTTTGCCGTCTCTCCCTCTCCCGGCGGGAGAGGGAAGGGGCCCGCCGCCGCAGGCGGTGGGAAGGGTGAGGGTGGTTGGTGTTGCTATAGACCCGCCGCCGCGAGCATGCCCGATGCGCCCTTCTCGGCCTCGTCGGCAAGGCCGCGGAACATCGCGAACAGCTCGCGGCCGGTGCCGCTCGCCGCGCCGGGGGCGTCGCACAGTGGCCGCGCCAGCCATTCCGCCGCGTCGACCAAAGCGTCGAGCGTGCCGTTGACCGCGTCGACGCGGATGATGTCGCCGTCGCGGATCTTGCCGATCGCGCCATGGCCCAAGGCCTCGGGCGAGCAATGGATCGCGCACGGCACCTTGCCGCTCGCGCCCGACATGCGGCCGTCGGTGACCAGCGCGACCTTGAAGCCGCGGTTCTGGAGCACGCCGAGCGGCGGGGTCAGCTTGTGCAGTTCGGGCATGCCGTTGGCGCGCGGACCCTGGAAGCGCACGACGACGACCATGTCCTGCTCCAGCTCGCCACGCTTGAACGCCTCGAGCACGTCGAGCTGGTCGTGGAAGACGCGCGCCGGCGCCTCGACCACCCAGCGTTCCTTGTCGACCGCGGACACCTTGATACAGGCGCGGCCGATGTTGCCGGCGAGGATGCGCATGCCGCCATCGGGCGAGAAGGCCTCGCCGACCGGGCGCAGGATGGCGGTGTCGCCGCTGTCGCCGACCGGCTGCCACGTGAGCCGATCGTCGACGATCGCCGGCTTGTCGGCATAAGCGGCGAGGCTGTCGCCGCTGACCGTCGTGATGTCGCCGTGCAGGAGGCCGGCGGACAGCAGTTCGCGGATGACGAAGGGCATGCCGCCCGCCGCCTCGAACGCGTTCACGTCGGCGGCACCATTGGGGTAGACGCG
Organism: Sphingomonas sp. 2SG; assembly: GCF_005503285.1. Classification (NCBI taxonomy): domain Bacteria; kingdom Pseudomonadati; phylum Pseudomonadota; class Alphaproteobacteria; order Sphingomonadales; family Sphingomonadaceae; genus Sphingomonas; species Sphingomonas sp. 2SG. The sequence continues at coordinate 35,172 of NZ_SCMZ01000023.1, read as the reverse complement.
GGCGATCAGCGGCACCGCGCGGCTGAGGCGATCGAAATCCTCCCAGTCGATGACGATGCCGGCCGCGCGTGCGATCGCCGGTACGTGGAGCAGATGGTTGGTCGAGCCGCCGGTGGCGAGCAGCCCGACCGCGGCATTGACGATCGCGCGTTCGTCGACGCAATGGCCGAGCGGGCGATAGTCGTTGCCGCGCCAGCCCATGCCGGCAAGGCGATGCACCGCGGCGCGGGTCAGCTCCTGACGCAGCTTGGTGCCGGGATTGACGAAAGCGGCGCCGGGCATGTGCAGACCCATCACCTCCATCATCATCTGGTTGGTGTTGGCGGTGCCGTAGAAGGTGCAGGTGCCCTTGGAGTGATAGGCCTGGATTTCGGCGTCGAGCAGTTCCTCGCGCCCCGCCTTGCCCTCGGCATAGGCTTCGCGCACCGCCGCCTTGGCCTTGTTGGGCAGGCCCGAGGGCATCGGCCCGCCGGGGATCAGCACCATCGGCAGGTGACCGAAGCGCAGCGCGCCCATCAGCAGGCCCGGCACGATCTTGTCGCAGATGCCGAGCAGCGCCGCGCCCTCGAACGTGCCGTGGCTGAGCGCGACCGCAGTCGCGAGCGCGATCGTGTCGCGGCTGAACAGCGACAGCTCCATGCCGGCATAGCCCTGCGTCACGCCGTCGCACATCGCCGGTACGCCGCCGGCGACCTGCGCCGTCGCGCCGGCTTCGCGCGCCCAGACCTTCATCAGCTCGGGATAGCGGTAATAGACCGCATGTGCCGACAGCATGTCGTTATAGGCGGTGACGATGCCGATGTTCATGCCGGTATCGGCGCGCAGCGTGTCGCGATCCTCCTCGGTGCCGGCATAGGCATGGGCGAGATTGGCGCAGCCGAGCTGCGGCCGGCGCGCGCCGCTCTCCCGCTCGCGCTCGATCAGCGCGAGATAGGCGGCACGGCGCTCCCGCGATCGTTCGATGATGCGGTCGGTGACGGCGGAGACTTCGGGGTTCATGACGCGGATCCTGGGGAGGGGGCGAGAACGGGACCCCATTCTACCGTTCGCCCTGAGCTTGTCGAAGGGCCTTGGGATTCCAAGTGCTTCGACAAGCTCAGCACGAACGGTGCGAAGGGATGGCCACCGGCGTTACGGCGCCCAGTGGATATCGACGGGCAATTCGGCGTCGGCAAGCACGCGGCCGATCGGATAAGGCGACGACGGCCCCTGTTTGATCGCCTTCTCGATGACGTCGCGCTTGGCCTGGCCGGTGACCGCGATCATCAGCGCGCGCGCCGTCACGATGCCCTCGCGCGACAGCGTCACGCGGGCGACGGGGGCCTCGGGCGGCAGCGGATCGGGCATCACGCCGAGCGCGCGGCGTTCCTTGGGGCCGGACAGCGCCTCGTCGAAATCGGGGCCGGGGAAGATCGACGCGGTATGGCCGTCGCCGCCGACGCCGAGCAGGCACAGGTCGAGCGGCCAGTGCAGGTCCTGCATCAGTGCGTCGGCCGAGCGGCCGGCGGACTTATAGTCGGCGGTCGCCTGCGGCACGATCGGCATCACCCGCGCGCCCTTGGGCAGGAAGGTCTTGGCGATCATCGTCACGTTCGACAAAGCGTCGCCGAGCGGCACGATACGCTCGTCGGTGGGGACGATCGTCACCCGCTTCCAGTCGAGCTTCGCCTTGGACAGCGTGTCGTAGATCGGGATCGGCGTCTTGCCGCCCGACAGCGCGATCACCGCCGCGCCGCGTGCGTCGATCGCCGCCTCGATGATGAACTGGATGTCGCCGGCGACCGCCTGGGCCATTTCGGCGGCGTCGTCATATTCCCACCATTCGATCTCGGTCATGTCTTTGCTTTCGTTCGGTCGGCGTCCCGCCCGATAGACCGGGCGGACGCGCAAGGTAAGAGGCCGCGCATACGTATGAGCGGTGGAATCGACAGGTCGGTGACCCAAAACGCACCCCATATCCCGTCACCCCGGGCTTGACCCGGGGTCCCGCTATTGGCCGACCGCAGGAGAAGCGGGACTCCGGATCAAGCCCCGGGTGACGGGGGTGAACGGCTCGGCCTGAAGCCTCAATCGTCCTGCCAGGTCACGCCGTCGCGCTCGGTCAGCGCGATCGCGCCGGCGGGGCCCCAGGTGCCGGCGGCATAATGTTTGGGCTTGGTCTGGTTGGCATCCCAGCCGGCGCGGATCGCGTCGATCCACGTCCATTGCGCCTCGACCTCGTCGCGGCGGACGAACAGCGTCTGGTCGCCCTCGATCAGGTCGAGCAGCAGCCGCTCATAGGCGATCCGGCGGCGCGAGCCGGCGAATTCGGCGTCCATGCTGAGGTTGAGCGGCACCTCGCGCAGGCGGATGCCCTCGCGGTCGAGCCCCGGCTCCTTCGCCATCACCAGCAGCTGGACATATTCCTCTGGCTGCAACCGGATAACGAGCGTATTGGGCTGGAGGATGCCGCCGCGGCCCGAGAACATCGAATGCGGCACCGGCTTGAACTGGATCGCGATCTCGCTGCGCCGCTTCGCCATCCGCTTGCCGGTGCGCAGATAGAAGGGCACGCCCTGCCAGCGCCAATTGTCGATATGCGCCTTGATCGCGACGAAGGTCTCGACGTTGCTGTCATAGCCCAGCTCGTCGTCATAGCCCTTGACGACCTTGCCGCCGACTGCGCCCTCCTCATACTGGCCGGTGACGGTGCAGATCGGCACGTCCTCGGGCGCGATCTTGCGCAGCGAGCGGAACACCTTGGCCTTTTCGTCGCGGATCGCGGCGCCGTCGTAGAGGGCGGGGGGCTCCATCGCGATCAGCGCGACGAGCTGGAGCATATGGTTGGCGACCATGTCGCGCAGCGCGCCCGCGCCCTCGTAATAGCCGGCGCGATCCTCCAGCCCGACCGTTTCGGCGATCGTGATCTGGACGTTGTCGATTCCCTGCGCGTTCCACACCGGCTCGAAGAACGAATTGCCGAAGCGCAGCGCGAGGATGTTCTGGACCGTCTCCTTGCCGAGATAATGGTCGATGCGGAAGGTCCGCTCCTCGGGAAAGGCGGAGGCGACGGTGTCGTTGATCTCGCGGCTGGAGGCGAGATCGTAGCCGAGCGGCTTCTCCAGCCCGATCCGCACCGTCTCGCCGGCAAGGCCGACGCTTTCCAGCCCCTTGACCGCCGGCTCGAACAGCGACGGCGCGGTCGACAGATAGATGGCGAGCCCGCTCGACACGTCGCCGATCTTTTCGGCGAGGCCGGCGAAGCTCGCCGGGTCGGACAGGTCGGCGGGCTGGAAGAACAACCGTTCGAGGAAGCTGGCGATCTTGTCGTCGTCCTTGCGGTCGGCGGCGAGGAACTGGCCGAGCGCCTTCTGCACGAAGGCGCGGAAGGCGTCGTCATTCTGCTCGCCTCGCGCCGAGCCGACGATCGTCAACGCCTCGGGCAGCAGCCCGTCGGCGTGCAATCCGTACAGCGACGGCCACAGCATGCGCTGGGCGAGGTCACCGGTCGCTCCGAACAGGAGCAGCTTGCCGACGGGATTGCGCTGCATGACGGTCCTTCTGTTAAACGATCAGGCCGGCCAGGGGATCGAGCCCGGCCATGATGTTGAGATTCTGCACGGCGGCGCCACCGGCGCCCTTGCCGAGATTGTCGAGCGTGGCGATCAGCCGCACCTGGCCGCTGTCGGCATTGCCGCAGACGCGCAAGGTCATCCGGTCGGTGCCGCTATTCTCCTCGATCGTCACCGCGGCGACGTCGCCACTCGCGACCGTGATCAGCGCGCTGTCGGCATAGGCCGCGGCGAGCGTCTCCTCGACCGCGGCGAGGCTCGGCCGGCCGGGTAGCTGGGCGAGCGCCAGCGGCACCTCGCCGAGCATGCCGCGGTTGAGCCGCGCCACCGCGGGCGCGAACACCGGCGGATGGGCGAGGCCGGCATGCGCGCGCATCTCGGGTAGATGCTTGTGCGACAACGTCAGCGCATAGGCGCGCAGCGCCGTATCGACCCCGCCGCCCTCGAATTCCGCGATCATCGCCTTGCCGCCACCCGAATAGCCCGACACCGCATTATAGGTCAGCGGCCAGCCGGCAGGGATCAGTCCCGCGCGCACCAGCGGCGCGACCAGCGCGAGGAAGGCGGTGGGATAGCAGCCGGGGTTCGACACGAACCGCGCCGCGGCGATCCGCGCCGCCTGACCCTCGGTCAGTTCGGGAAAGCCATAGGTCCAGCCGTCGGCGACCCGATGTGCCGACGAGGCGTCGATCAGCCGCGTCGTGCCGCTACGCACCAGCGCGGCCGCCTCGCGTGCCGCCTCGTCGGGCAGGCAAAGGATGGCGATATCGGCGTCGTTGAGCGCCTCGGCGCGAGCATCCGCGTCCTTGCGGCGCGAGTCGTCGAGCGTCACGACGGCGATGTCGGTGCGGCCGCTCAACCGCTCGCGGATGTCGATGCCGGTGGTGCCGACGGCGCCGTCGATGAACACGGTGACGCTCATGCTGCGCTCGCCTTGTCGAGGATGGAACGGTCAACATAGCCGACCAGATTCTGGCCGATCGCCCGGCCCCAGGCATGGCGCCCGGCGAGTTCGAGCACCTCGAACACGTCACCGGTGGCGAGCGTCGCGATCGGCTCGCTCAGATTGCGATCGGCGAAGAGGCCGGCGTCGCCCAATGCCACCGCGGCCATCGGCGCGGCATAATGCGGCGCAAACACCTGTTCGGCGAGGCGGACATCGGCGAGATCGCCGCGCACCGCATGCGTCCGGGGATCGAGCGTGACCGACGGGCCGGTGAGCGCGAACGCCCTACGCGAGGGCTGGCTGGCGCGACCGGGCGTCGCCTTCGCCAAGGAATTGCCCGAACTCTTCAAGAAACTCTGCCCCTTCGGAAGTACGCGCGACGAAGATGTTGCGCTTGTCGCTGTCGTCGCGTTGCCGGCGCAGATAGCCGAGCGCACCCAGCCTGTTCAAGGCGCGCGTGACGACGGGCTTCGATACGTTGAGGGCCCGGGCCAGGCCCCGCACCGTATGCGGGCCGGGATTGAGGTAGACGAGGAGGAGCAGCGCCATCTGCCGGTTGGTGAGATCGGGTTCGCCCGAGCGCACGTAATCCACCAGGGCCGTCATCCACGTCGCGAGTGATTGCGCGGCAGTTCCCACGTTCAAATATCCGTTTCTGCGCCGTTTTCGGGGCTTTGTTTCGCGGTCATAACGCCCCCGCACGGTGCAGGTTTCCGGTAAACGGACGGGTAGGGTGAATAAGTGGCCTGGGTACGGTTGCGGACCGGCGGGTGGCTTCGGTGCCCGATGCCGTGATCGTCGCGCGCACCCGCACGGTTGATCGTTTCGCAGCCCTCGCCTATGTGCGCGCCTTCATACGCGTTTCCGGGACCATAGATGTTCACCTTCCTCCTCGTCGTTCATGCCATCATCGCCGCGGCGCTCGTGACGGTGATCCTGATGCAGCGGTCGGAGGGTGGTGGCCTCGGCATGGGCGGCAGCCCGTCGGGGCTGATGTCGGCGCGCGGCGCGGCCGATTTCCTCACCCGGATGACGTCGATCCTCGCGACGGTGTTCGTCGGCATGTCGATCGCGCTCGCCTTCATCGCGGCGCATCGCCAGACGCAGACGATCGACACCTCGCTCGCCCGCACGCCCCCGGCGGCGGCACCGGCCCCTGCGCCCGCGCAGGATGCGGTGCCCAACGCTCCCGCCGACAATGGTGCGGTGCCGCTCCAACGCTAACCCGCTGATCCGTTCATCGTGAATCGCGCGCGGGGCCGACCCGCGCGCTCTTGTCGTTCGACCCCATAACACGCTAGGCGATTTCTCCCATGGCGCGGTACATCTTCATCACCGGCGGCGTGGTTTCGTCGCTCGGCAAAGGCCTCATGGCGGCCTCTCTCGCAGCTTTGCTCCAGGCGCGCGGCTACCGCGTCCGGATTCGCAAGTTCGATCCCTATCTCAACGTCGATCCCGGCACGATGAGCCCGTATCAGCACGGCGAGGTCTACGTGACCGACGACGGTGCCGAGACCGACCTCGACCTCGGCCATTACGAGCGATTCACCGGCGTCGCCTCGCGCCAGTCGGACAACGTCACCTCGGGGCGCATCTACAAGACGATCATCGAGCGCGAGCGGCGCGGCGACTATCTCGGCGCCACCGTGCAGGTGATCCCGCACGTCACCGACGCGATCAAGGCCTTCGCCCGCGCCGAGACCGATGACCTCGATTTCGTGCTCTGCGAGATCGGCGGCACGGTCGGCGACATCGAGTCGCTGCCGTTCATCGAGGCGATCCGCCAGCTCAAGAACGAGGTCGGCCGCGGCAATGCGATCAGCATCCACGTCACGCTCGTTCCCTATATCGCCGCCGCCGGCGAGCTGAAGACCAAGCCGACGCAGCATTCGGTGCGCGAACTCGCCGCCTTGGGCGTGCAGCCCGACGTGCTGGTCTGCCGCTGCGAACATCCGCTGCCGCCGTCGGAGCGCGCCAAGATCGCTTTGTTCTGCAACGTGCCGGAGACGGCGGTCATTCCGGCGCTCGACGCCAAGAGCATCTATGCCGTGCCGCTGCAATATCACGGCGAGGGCCTCGATTCGGAGGTGCTGCGCGCCTTCGGCATCACGCCGTCGTCGGCGCCCGACCTCAGCCGCTGGACCGATATCATGGATCGGCTCACCAATCCGGAGGGCGAGGTGACCGTCGGCGTCGTCGGCAAGTACGTCGGCCTGCAGGATGCGTACAAGTCGCTCAACGAGGCGCTCGTCCATGGCGGGATCGCCAACCGGGTCAAGGTCAACGTCCGCTGGATCGACGCCGAGATCTTCGAGAACGACAATGGCGAGATCGTCAGCCAGCTCGAGCCGTGCGACGCGATCCTCGTCCCCGGCGCGTTCGGCGAGCGCGGTGCCGAGGGCAAGATCAAGGCGGTCAAATTCGCCCGCGAGCGCGAGATCCCCTATTTCGGTATCTGCTTCGGTATGCAGATGGCCTGCGTCGAGGGCGCGCGCGACCTCGCCGGTATCGCCAATGCCTCGTCGACCGAATTCGGCCCGACCGACGAGCCGGTCGTCGGCCTCATCACCGAGTGGATGGGTCGCGACGGGCTCGAGAAACGCGAGGAGCAGGGCGATCTTGGCGGCACGATGCGGCTCGGCGCCTATGAGGCATCGCTCGACGGCAACAGCGTCGTGTCGTCGATCTACGGCGATACGGTGATCCACGAGCGCCATCGCCACCGCTACGAGGTTAATACGCATTACAAGGATGCGCTGGAGAAGGGCGGGCTGGTGTTCAGCGGCATGTCGCCCGACGGCACCCTGCCCGAGATCGTCGAGCGGCCGGATCATCCGTGGTTCGTCGGTGTCCAGTTCCACCCGGAGCTGAAGAGCAAGCCGTTCGATCCCCACCCGCTGTTCGCGAGCTTCATCCAGGCGGCGCTGACGAAGAGCCGCTTGGTCTGACGCTCTTGCGCGGATCCGCGCGACTGCGGCATGATGGCGGTGGAGCATCGATATGGCGACATCATCACCAAGGCTGCCCGCGGATCCGACGTTCGACGATTATGCGTTGGTGAGGCTGCGCTCTGTCGTCGGCACCGACGCAGGGATTTTGTTGCCGGGAACAATTGGGACAATCGTACACCGGCACGATGGCGGCGAGGCCTATGAGGTGGAGTTCGTCGAACCGGTCGCCATCGTCGTCACCTTGCGCAATGGCGATCTTGCCCGCGTGATATGATCGGCCTTCCCGGCATTCGCGTCGTCGAGATCGCGAAAGTCGAGGCGTATCTGCTCAATCGCGATCATCCGACCGGGCGTGCCAAGGCGACGTTCTTCGGACGCTTCGGATATGATTCGTCCGACCCAATCGCCTTTGCGGTGGCGCTGGATCGGCATGGGGCGACACGGCCGATCGTGCGAACGTCGAGCAACGCTTACGGTATAAAACATGAGGTGCGATGCAGCCTCGAAACGCCTGACGGGCGCGACCCCTGTATCGTGACGATCTGGCTCCAGCCGGACGGCGAGGCAGGCTGCCGCCTGATTACCGCCTATCCGGCCGATCACCGTTAACAGAGCGCTCGGACCGATCGGCCCGGACGCCCCGATGATTACGCGGCCGCGGCCACGTCCTTGTTTTCCACCGCGGCGAGCGGTGCGCCGGTCTTGATCGCGATGGTCTTCGGCTTCATCGCCTCGGGCACCTCGCGGACCAGGTCGATGACGAGCAGGCCGTCGTTGAGACGGGCATCCTCGACGAAGACGAAATCGGCGAGTTCGAAGCGGCGCTCGAAGCTGCGGTTGGCGATGCCGACGTGCAGGAAGTTGGCGTTACCGGCCTTGTCGTCCTTCTTGCCCGAGACCAGCAGCAGGTTCTGCTGCGCGGTGATCTCGATCTCGTCACGCGAGAAGCCGGCGACCGCGAGCGTAATGCGATAGCGATCCTCGGCGAGGCGTTCGAGGTTGAAGGGCGGGTAATTCTCCGCCGTGGCGGCACGCGCGTTGCTTTCCAGCATGTCGAACAGTCGGTCGAAACCGATGGTCGAGCGGCGATAGGGGGTCAGGTCGAGTCGCATGTCAAATCCTCCGCGAGAAGCGAGTTGAACGACGGCATCCACGGGCGTGCGATGCCGGTGCACGGCCCGTGATCGGCGCCGCGCAGCCCCGATTTTGGATTGCCCCGGCCGCGGTTCAAGAGGGCCTCTGTTCGCCCGTTTCGTAATTTTCGGGGTCGGCGCCGAAGCCCCGCTTTGTCGCCGCGAAGCATCTCCATCTTTGAACATCCCCCGAACCAGTGGAGTTTGCGGCGAAAATAACATCAGGGAAACCGCATGTCGCTGACGCTCGCCATTCTTCTCGCCGGCCAGACCGCCGCTGCCGCCGCCGCACCCGCCGCAGCGCAGGACGATGCCGCACCCGCGCCGGTGACCGCCGGGGGAAGCGAAGACGCCCGGCCGGCGGCTCCGGCACCGGGCGGCGGCGACATCCTCGTCACCGCGCGCCGGCGTGCCGAATCGGTGCAGCGGGTGCCGATCGCCATGTCGGTGGTCGGCGGCGCCGATATCGACAAGACCGGCGCGTTCAACGTCAACCGCCTCCAGCAGCAGCAGCCCTCGCTGCAATTCTTCTCCAGCAACCCGCGCAATTCGGCGATCAACATCCGCGGCCTCGGCGCACCGTTCGGCCTGACCAACGACGGCATCGAACAGGGCGTCGGCTTCTACGTCGACGGCGTCTATATCGGCCGGATCGGCGCCTCGACCTTCGATTTCGTCGACGTCGACCGGGTCGAGGTGTTGCGCGGTCCGCAGGGGACGCTCTACGGCAAGAACACCACCGCCGGCGCGCTCAACGTCACGACCCGCCCGCCGAGTTTCACGCCGGAGGGCAGGGCCGAGGTCAGCCTCGGCAATTACGATTTCGTCCAGGCTAAGGCGTCGGTGTCGGGGCCGCTGTCCGACACGGTGGCGCTGCGGCTGTCGAGTTCGGCGACGACGCGCAAGGGGACGATCCGCGACGTGACTTCGGGTGAGGACCTGCATCGCCAGCGCAATCTGGGGGTGCGCGGCCAATTGCTGTGGAACGCGAGTCCGTCGCTCAATTTCACGTTTTCGGGCGATTTCAACGTCCAGAACCCGGAATGCTGCGTGCAATATTACGCCCGCGTCGGCACCACGCAGCGCCCGATTGCGCGGCAATATGACGCGCTCGCCGCGGCGCTCAATTATACCCCGCCGAGCAAGGACCCGTTCGATCGGCGCACCGACCTCGATGCGGCGATCAATTCGCGGCAGGAGGTCGGCGGCGCCTCGCTGGTCGCCAATTGGGATCTCGGCCCGGCGACGCTGACCTCGGTCAGTGCGTGGCGCTATTGGGACTGGCAGCCGCAGAACGATCGCGACTTCACCGGCCTGCCGATCACCACCGTCTCGCAGAATCCGTCGCAGCAGAAGCAGGTGTCGCAGGAATTCCGCTTCGCCTCGAACGGCACCAACCGGCTCGACTACACGGTCGGCGCCTTCCTGTTCCACCAGACGATCGATACCCAGGGGTCGCAGGTGCAGGGATCGGCGGCGAGCCGCTTCCTGCTGTCGGGCACCGACGCCAGCAACCCCAACGTTCTCAACGGCCTGACCTCGACCAATACGATCAGCTTCGACAACACGAGCTTCGCGGTGTTCGGCAAGCTCAACTGGGCGCTGACCGATGCGCTGCACATCCAGCCGGGGCTGCGCGTCAATTACGACCGCAAGTCGGGCTTCTACGAATCGGTCGTCAGCATCGCCAACAGCCAGTATAATTTTACCGCCACGGCCGACAATGTCGCGACGCTGCTCGCCGCGCAGCCCACCACGGCGGCGCGCACGACCTTCCAGAACCAGATCAATACACTCGCACCGCAGCGTTACAGCCCGCGGTTCAGCGCCTGGAATACGTCGGGCGATATCACCGTCTCTTATGATTTCGCGTCCGAGATTCACGGCTACGCCACCTATGCGCGCAGCTTCAAATCGGGTGGGATCAACCTGTCCGGCCTGCCGCTCAATTCGAACAGCACCGGCGTCGATCTGACGACGCAGACGGTGAAGCCCGAAAAGGTCAACAATTACGAGATCGGCCTCAAGACGCAGTTCCTCGACCGGCGGCTGACGCTCAACCTCGCCGGCTTCTGGACCGACGTGTCCGACTATCAGGCGACGGTGAACAACAATGCGATCAACGTGATCCGCGGCTATCTCGCCAATGCCGGCAAGGTGCGGTCACGTGGCGTCGAGTTCGATTCGAGCTTCCGCCCGAGCAAGCGGCTCAGCGTCTACGTCAGCGGTGCCTTCACCGACGCCAAATATGTCGACTTCAAGAACGCGCCGTGCCCGCCCGAACTGTCGGGTGGCACCGCGACTGCGCCCGGTGGCGTGACCGATCCGGCGGGGACGCCCGGCGGGCGTAGCCCGGCCTTTTGCGACATCTCCGGCCAGCGCCTGCCGGGCATCTCGAAATGGTCCTTCTCCTACGGCGGCGAATATAACGTCCCCGTCGACGGCGCGGGCGGCGAGGTCTATATTGGCTATGACGGAAATTACCGGTCGCGCTTCTCGTCCAACCCGTCGCCGTCGGCCTATACGTGGATCGAGGGCTATTCGCTGTCGAACGTCCGCGCGGGCTATCGCAAGAACGATTTCAACGTCTTCGGTTGGGTGCGCAATGCGTTCGACCAGAACTACTTCGAACTGCTGTCAACGCAGTCGGGCAACACCGGCCTCATCGTCGGCCAGCCCGGTGATCCGCGCACTTATGGCCTGACGGTGTCGAAGCGGTTCTAGGCGTTTGAACGTTCGGGAAGGGCGGGGATCGGACAATGTCGCGACACGTTCGGCCGGTCTGCCAACCGCCTGAGCTACCCGCAGTTCGTCACCCCGGCGAAGGCCGGGGCCCATGGTTTCGGTGATTTCAAAGGCAGCGCATACCGTTGTCGCCATCGCATCCATGGGTCCCGACTTTCGCCGGGATGACGAAGCGGGGGAGGGATGACGCCACGCCCGCATTGTGCGTGCCAAACGGTTCGGAATCGCAGATACTTCGGTCCGCGTTATGACCCGGTTCAGGATTGATCGGCAATAAAGACGATCGCCGGACAGGGGGCGCGACCTGGAAGCTCCCACCCTCTGCCCGGCTACTCTGGTCTAAAACTGCGGCGGACAAGCAAACGCCCGGACCGTTGCCGATCCGGGCGCCTGCGTGACGAGAAAACCCGTCAGCCCCCTTAGGTCGCTTTCCGACAATCGCGCGTTGTTTCGCTGCGCTGTCGTTCCGCTCTTCCCCGAACCACGGCCGTTGCCTGTGTCTCAGTAAGTCTTTGCTAGGCAGCACTGCCGGCTTTGTCACCGGCTATGTGGAGGGGCAGAATCGATTGGCCGAAACCTGTGTCGAATCCGCAACATTTGTTGCTTGTGACTCGCACGTCACCTAGAGGTCCGGCCATGCTCCTCTCACGCTACGAACGGATGATCGCCCGGCGCTACCTGCTCCCGGGCAAGGGCGAGGCGTTCATCTTCCTGGTCGCCTCGATCAGCCTCGTCGCGGTGATGCTCGGCGTCGCCGCGCTCGTCATCGTGATGAGCGTGATGAACGGCTTTCGTGCCGAGCTGTTCGACAAGATCGTCGGGCTCAACGGCCATGCCGTGATCCAGGGCGTCGGCGGCCGTCTGCCCGACTGGCGCGAGATCGTCGCCGAGGCGCGCAAGACGCCCGGCGTCACCTCCGCCACGCCGATGGTCGAACAGCCGCTCGCCGCGACCTATAACGGCCGCGCTGAAGGCGTGCTGGTCCGCGGCGTCCGCCTCGCCGACGTCAAGCCGGTGATCGGCGACAAGCTCGTGATGGGCACGCTCGCCGGCATCACGCCGGGCAGCGGCCGGATCGCGATCGGATCGCGGCTTGCCGAGGCGCTCGGCGCGCAGGTCGGCAGCGAGATTTCGCTGTTCAACCCGCAGGGGCAGGCGACTCCGTTCGGCACCGTGCCGCGTATCGTCAATTATACGGTCGGCGCCATCTTCGAGATCGGCCTGTACGATTACGACAAGGCCTATGTCATCATGCCGATCGAGGATGCGCAGACGCTGCTGCTGCTGGGCGACAACGTCAGCCAGATCGAATTGCAGACCGTCGATCCCGACAAGGTCGCGCCGATCCTCGCGCCGCTCGCCGATCGCCTTCGCGGCGGCGCGGTCATCGCCGACTGGCGCAGCATGAACGCGCAGCTGTTCCAGGCGCTCGAGGTCGAGCGGGTCGCGATGTTCACCGTGCTGTCGATCATCATCCTCGTCGCGGTGTTCAACATCCTGTCGTCGCTGATCATGCTGGTCCGCGCCAAGACGCGCGACATCGCGATCCTGCGCACGATGGGCGCGACGCGGGTCGGATTGATGCGCATCTTCATGGTCGTCGGCACGACGATCGGCGCGCTCGGCACGCTCGCAGGCCTCGTGCTCGGCTTCGTCTTCCTCTTCTATCGGCAGGCGGTGGTGAACCTCGTCCAGCTCGTCACCGGGCAGAATCTGTGGGACCCGTCGATCCGCTATCTCACCGAGCTGCCGTCCAAGCCCGACCCGGTCGAGATCGTCATCATCGCGCTGATGGCGCTGGTGTTCAGCTTCCTCGCCACGCTCTATCCGGCGTGGAAGGCGGCGAGCACCGATCCGGTACAGGTGCTGCGCTATGAATGACGTCCTCCGCACCACCGGCCTGACCCGCAGCTTTCGCCAGGGCGAGGAGACGATCCACGTCCTGCGCGGCGTCGACCTCTCCGTCGCGCCGGGCGAGATCGTCGCGCTGGTCGGCCCGTCGGGTTCGGGCAAGTCGACCCTGTTGCAGGCGGTCGGCCTGCTCGAGGGCGGCTTCCAGGGCTCGATCATGATCGGCGGCGAGGAAGCCGCGAAGCTCGATGCGCACGGCCGCACGATCATGCGCCGCGACCGGCTCGGCTTCGTCTACCAGTTCCACCATCTGCTGCCCGACTTCAACGCGACCGAGAATGTCGTGCTGCCGCAGCTCGTCCACGGCGCCGAGCGCAAGCCCGCCGACGATCGCGCGGTGTCGCTGCTGACGGCGCTCGGCCTCGGCCACCGGCTGACGCACCGGCCGAGCCAGCTCTCCGGCGGCGAGCAGCAGCGCGTCGCGGTGGCGCGCGCGCTCGCCAACCGGCCGGCGCTGGTGCTCGCCGACGAACCGACCGGCAATCTCGACGAACATACCGCCGACGTGGTGCTTGCGGAATTCCTGCGGCTGGTGCGCGGCGAGGGCTCGGCGGCGTTGATCGCCACGCACAACGAGCGGCTGGCGCAGAAGATGGATCGCGTCGTCCGCTTACACGAAGGCGTGCTGACGTGACGGCGTGGGGCGAGACGCCGACGCTCGTCGGGCGTCACGTCACGCTGCGGCCCCTGGAGCGCGCCGACCGGGACGCGCTGGTCGCGGTCGCCGCGGCGGACGATCTGTGGGACACCTTCTACGCCAACGTCTCGCAGCTCAAGGATGCGGACCGTTGGCTCGACACGGCGTTCGAGCAGCAGGCGTTCGGCCGCGCCCGCCTGTTCGCGGTGTGCGATCCGGCGGGGCGGGTGGTCGGCACCACCCGCTATATGCGCATGGCGCCGACGCATCGCCGGCTCGAGATCGGCGGCACCTTCTATGCGAAGGCGGTGCAGCGCACCGGCGTCAACACCGAAGCCAAACTCATGCTGCTCACCCACGCCTTCGAGGCGCTGGACTGCCAGTGCGTGCAGATCCGTACCGATTCGCTCAACAAGCGCAGCCAGGCGGCGATCGAGCGGCTCGGCGCGAAGCAGGACGGTGTGTTGCGCGGTCATCAGCAGATGGCGGACGGCCGGCTGCGCGACAGCGTCGTCTATTCGATCCTCGACCGCGAATGGCCGGGGGTGAAGCAGAACCTCCTTTTCCTGCTCGCGAGGCACGCATGACCGCGATCACCGACTTCACCGTCACCGGCGCCGACGGCGCGCCGATCCCGCTCGATCGCTGGGCGGGGCAGGTGCTGCTGATCGTCAACACCGCCTCGAAATGCGGCTTCACGCCGCAATATGAGGGGCTCGAGGCGCTGCATCGCCGCTTCGCCGAGCGTGGCTTCGAGGTCCTCGGCTTCCCCTGCAACCAGTTCGGCGCGCAGGAGCCCGGCGACGCCGCCGAGATCGCCAATTTCTGTTCGCTGACCTATGACGTGACCTTTCCGGTCTTCGCCAAGGTCGACGTCAACGGGGCAGGGGCCGATCCGTTGTTCTCGCGGTTGAAGACCGAGGCGCCGGGCCTGCTCGGCTCTAAGGCGATCAAGTGGAATTTCACCAAGTTTCTGGTGAACCGCGAGGGCAAGGTGGTCCACCGCTACGCGCCGACGACCAAGCCCGAGGAGATCGCCGCCGATATCGAGGCGTTGCTCTAACGCCTGCAAATTCCAATACCCCGGCGGAGGCCGGGGTATTGGTTTCGCCCTCACACCTCCGGTGCGGCGAAGGGCTTCGCGCCTGTCTTGTGGTTGAGCGCCGACGCCACCGAGGCGACGCCGCCGAGCAGGAAGCTGATCCCGAGGATGAAGCCCGGCAGCGTCAGCGCCGACCAGGGCAGGGTCGCGAGCACGTAGATCGCGAGCAGGATGTTGACCACGCCGAGCACGATCATCAGCGCGCGCCCCCGTTTGAACCGCGCGCCGAGCCCGATCTCGAGCGCCCCGCGGATGCCGAGCCAGATCGCGACCAGCAAGGTCAGCGAGATCGCCGCGGTCGCTGGCGCGAACGCCATCAGCAGTCCGATGACCAGCGACAGCACGCCGAAGCCGATCGCATAGCCGCGCCCTTCGTGATCCCTGCCGGCAAACCCGGCCGCGATCGACACCAGCCCGGCGGCGATGAAGAATGCACCGATCACCAGCGTCGCCGCATAGGTCGCGGCGAAGGGATTGAGGAAGGCGAGCACGCCGAGCACGATCGACAGCACGCCATAAGCGAGGATCCAGCCCCAGCCGGCACCGGCGGCACGCGGCGCGAGCGGATCGGTGAATACAGTGTCCGACATTGACGTAACCTCCTCCGTTATGCCCGCGTAACGGAGTTATCCACCGCAGGTTCCTTGGCCTGCCCTGTTCGAATCGGGGTTGAGCGGCTAAGTCTCCGCAATGGCTCATTCCGGTTTCGTACCGCTCCGCATTTTCTCGTCCTACACGATGCTCGACGGGGCGATCGAGCCCAAGGCGATCGCCAAACAGGCGAAGGCGATGCGCTTTCCCGCCGCCGGCCTGACCGATCGCAACGGCCTCTATGCGGCGATGGCCTTTTCCGATGCCGCCAAGAAGGACGGCGTCCAGCCGGTGATCGGCACGATGCTGTGCGTCGCGCGGCCCGGCATGCCCGACGGCGTCGCCGTCCCGCTCGACTGGATCGCCCTCTATGCGCAGGATGCGACGGGCTATGACAATCTGTGCGCGCTGGTCAGCCTCGCGCATCTCGAACGGCCGATCGAACTGCCCGCGCATGTCGATTTCGCCGCGCTGGAGGGGCGCACCGACGGCCTGATCGCCCTGACCGCGGGCGGCGAGGGCGCGCTGGCGCGATTGATCCACGAGGACCAGCCGGATCGCGCCGCCGCCTATCTCGACCGGTTGCAGGCGCTGTTCCCCGACCGCCTCTATATCGAGCTGGCCCGCCGCAGCGACGTGATCGAGGAGGCCGCCGAACAGGCGTTGGTCGACTTCGCTTATGATCGCAACCTGCCGCTGGTCGCGACCAATCCCTGCTGCTTCTCCGACAGCGCCTTTCTCGACGCGCATGATGCGATGCTGTGCATCGCGCACTCGACCTATGTCGAGAGCGAGGACCGCATCCGCTCCTGCCCCGACGCATGGCTCAAGCCCGCCGAAACGATGCGCGAACTGTTCTCCGACCTGCCCGAGGCGATCGACAATACGTTGGTCGTCGCGCAGCGCTGCGCGGTGATGGCGCCCTATCGCAAGCCGATCCTGCCCAGCCTTGCCGGCGATCGCGAGGGCGAGGCGGCGATGCTGCGCGCCGAGGCGGCGGCGGGGCTGGAAAAGAGGCTCGACCGGATCGAACAGCTCGGCGCCCAGCCCGTCGACGATCCGAACTGGCGCGACGCCTACCGTGAGCGGCTCGCCTTCGAGGTCGACGTCATCGTCCAGATGGGCTTTCCCGGCTATTTCCTGATCGTCGGCGACTTCATCAAATGGGCGAAGGATCACGACATTCCGGTCGGGCCGGGGCGCGGTTCGGGCGCCGGCTCGGTCGTCGCCTGGGCGCTGACGATCACCGATCTCGATCCGATGAAGCTCGGCCTGCTGTTCGAACGCTTCCTCAACCCGGAACGCGTCTCGATGCCCGACTTCGACATCGATTTCTGCGAAACCCGGCGTGGCGAGGTCATCCGCTACGTCCAGGAGAAATACGGCCGCGATCAGGTCGCGCAGATCATCACTTTCGGTAAGCTCAAGGCGCGGGCGGTGCTCAAGGACACCGGCCGCGTCCTTCAGATGAGCTACGGCCAGGTCGATCGCCTCGCCAAGCTCGTCCCCAACCATCCGACCGATCCGTGGGACCTCAAGCGCGCGCTCAACGGCGTGCCCGAGCTCGCCAAGGAATATTCGAACGACAATCAGGTCCGCCGCCTGCTCGATCTGGCGACGAAGCTGGAGGGCCTGCCGCGCCACTCGTCGACGCACGCCGCCGGCGTGGTGATCGGCGACCGCCCGCTCGCGCAACTGGTGCCGCTCTACCGCGACCCGCGGTCGGACATGCCGGTCACCCAGTTCGACATGAAGTACGTCGAGGGCGCCGGCCTGGTGAAGTTCGACTTCCTCGGCCTCAAGACGCTGTCGGTGCTCAAGAAGGCGGTGCAGCTGCTCGCCAAGCGCGGCATCAGCGTCGACCTCGACGCTTTGCTGTGGGACGACGAGGCGGTCTACAAATTGCTCCAGAAGGGCGACACGGTCGGCGTGTTCCAGCTCGAATCGGAGGGCATGCGCCGCACGCTCAGCGCCGTGCGCCCGACCAATTTCGGCGACATCATCGCGCTCGTCTCGCTCTACCGCCCCGGCCCGATGGACAATATCCCGAGCTTCGGCCGCCGCAAGCAGGGCACCGAGCCGATCGTCTATCCGCACGACCTGCTCGAACCGATCCTGTCCGAGACCTACGGCATCTTCGTCTATCAGGAACAGGTGATGCAGGCGGCGCAGATCCTCGCCGGCTTCTCGCTCGGCGGCGCCGATCTGCTGCGCCGCGCGATGGGCAAGAAGATCAAGGCGGAGATGGACGCGCAGCGCGCGATCTTCGTCGAGGGCTGCGCCAAGGTGAACGGCATACCCAAGAACAAGGCGAACGAATTGTTCGACTTGATCGACAAGTTCGCCGGCTATGGCTTCAACAAGAGCCACGCCGCTGCCTACGCGCTACTCGCCTATCAGACCGCGTGGCTGAAGGCGCATCACCCGGAGGAATTCTACGCCGCGTCGATGTGCTACGACATGGCGCAGACCGACAAGCTCTGCATCTTCGTCGACGATATGCGCCGGCTGGGCGTGACGATCTGCGGCCCCGACATCAACAAGAGCGACGCCGAATTCGACGTCGAGGCGACCAAGGACGGCGGCCTCGCCGTCCGCTATGCGCTCGCCGCGCTGAAGTCGGTCGGCGAGGGGGCGATGGAGAAGCTCGTCGTCGAGCGCAGCACCAACGGCCCGTTCAAGAGCATCGACGATCTCGCCACCCGTGTCGATCCGCGCCTCATCAACAAGCGCCAGCTTGAAACGCTCGCCGCCAGCGGCACGTTCGACTGTTTCGATGCCAACCGCGCGGGCATCCACGCCGTCGCCGAGACGATCCTCGCCGTCGCCGCCCGCACCCACGAGGGCAAGACCAGCGGCCAGCACGGCCTGTTCGGGGCGGAGGATGTCGCGGGCGATGCGATCAAGCTGCCCGCCAGCGTGCGCTGGTCGATGGCCGATGCGATGGAGCAGGAAAAGGAGGCGTTCGGCTTCTATTTCTCGGCCCACCCGGTCGACCGCCACGCGCATCTCGCCAAGATGCATGGCGCGCGCCAATATGTCGCGCTGACCGAGCTCAACATCCCCGAGGACGGCACCCGCGCCGGCGCGACGATGGCGGTGCTGGTCGAGGATGCGCGCTGGCGCACCTCGGCGCGCGGCAAGCGGTATATGATGGCGACCTTGTCCGACGCGAGCGGCCAGTTCGTCGCCACCTGTTTCGACGATTCGGTCGCCGCCGAGCTGGAGGATGCCGCGCGCTGCGGCGGCTGCGGCCTCATCACCGTCGAGCTCGACCGCCGGCCCGGCGAGGAGACGCCGCGCGTCTCGGTGAAGCGCATTCAGCCGTTCGAGGGGCTTGCCTCGATCGCGCGCTTCACCATCGCCGCCAGGGTGGCGCATGCCACCGCCTTCGAGGCGCTGTCGGCGCTGCTCGCGCATCATCGCGGCGCCCGCGGCGAGGTGCGTGCGCATATCCCGGTCGGGGAAGGCGAGGCGACGGTGCTGCTCGGCCGCGACTTCCTGCTCGACATGGAATTGGTCGAGACGATCCAGGCGATCCCCGGCATCAGCGACGTCGCGCTCGACCGCGTCGCCTCGCAACTGCGCTCGGTGGGCTGAGCCATGCCGATCGACACCAGCCTGACCTTCCGCCCGGTCAACATCGCCGTGCTCACCGTCTCCGATACGCGTGGCCTCGCCGAGGATCGCTCGGGCGATACGCTGGTCGGACGGATCGAGGCGGCGGGCCATGTCCTCGCCGAGCGCGTCATCCTGCGCGACGATGCCGACGCGATCGTCGCACAACTCCATCGCTGGATCGACGACGAGAGCGTCGACTGCGTCATCACCACCGGCGGCACCGGTGTCACCGGCCGCGACGTCACCCCCGAGGCGGTCGAGCGCGTCGCCACCAAGATGATCCCCGGCTTCGGCGAGCTGTTCCGCTATCTGAGCTATGCCAAGATCGGCACCAGCACCGTCCAGTCGCGCGCCTGCGCCTGCGTCGCGCGCGGCACCTATATCTTCGCTCTGCCCGGCTCGACCGGCGCGGTGAAGGACGGCTGGGACGGCATCCTGCAGGACCAGCTCGACAGCCGCCACCGCCCCTGCAATTTCGTCGAACTGATGCCCCGGCTGATGGAACGGTGATCGGTCCGCGACCGTAAGCGCAAGTCGGGTGTGCCGACGTCGCCCCGAACTACCCGTCACCCCGGACTTGTTCCGGGGTCCACCGGCCCGCAGGACCAACAGCTTTTACTCCTGCCGAACAGTGGATGCCGGAACGAGTCCGGCATGACGGACGTGTGGATCGGCCGGCCCGTGACGGACAGACCTAACCCGCGTCGACCTGCATCACCGCCAGCTCGTGCCCATCCGGATCGGCGAAGTGGAACCGCCGTCCGCCCGGGAAGGCGAAGACCGGCATCGTCACCCGGCCGCCGGCTGCCTCGACCGCGGAGAGTGCCGCGTCGACATCCGCGACCTCGATCACCGGCAGCGCCGCCGCGGTCTGCTGCGCGGGATCGGCCTGGAAGCCGATATCAGTATCGCCACTGGTCGTCGCCGCATAGCTCGGCCCGAAATCGCTGAACGCCCAGCCGAACGCTTCGCCGTAGAACGCCTTGGCCCGCGTCGTGTCGGCCACCGGCAGTTCGAGATAGTTCAACCGCGCCATCTTATATCTCCCATTGCGTTCTTGCTATGTTCTATTCAGCTGCCTACCATCGCGCAATGGCCAAGCCGCTCGTCAAACGCGCCGTTCGCGGTGCCACGGTCAACACCGGGAGCCGCCGCTTCAACCTGCCCGAGCGTGAGGCGGATGGCGACTGGCTCGATGCGCAGGGCGAGATCGATGGCGCGCCCGCACCGTTGCGGACCAGCGTCACCGTCGAAACCCCGCGCACGATCATCACCCGCAACAGCTCGCCCGACGTCTTCTTCGATCGCTCGATCAACCCGTATCGCGGCTGCGAACACGGCTGCATCTATTGCTTCGCGCGGCCGACGCATGCCTATCACGATCTCTCGCCCGGCCTCGATTTCGAATCGCGGCTGTTCGCCAAGCCGCAGGCCGCCGAGCTGCTCCGCGCCGAATTGCGCAAGCCCGGCTACGTCGTCGCGCCGATCGCGCTCGGCACCAACACCGATCCCTATCAGCCGATCGAGCGCGACTGGCGGATCACCCGCGGCGTCATCGAGGTGCTCGCCGAGACGCGCCATCCACTCACGATCACCACCAAGTCGGATCGGGTGACGCGCGATATCGACCTGCTTTCGGCGATGGCGGCCGAGGGACTGGCCGGCGTGGCGATGTCGATCACCTCGCTCGACCCGAAGATCGCCGCGACGATCGAGCCGCGCGCGCCGCATCCCGAACGGCGACTGCGCGCGGTGCGGATGCTCGCCGATGCCGGCGTGCCCGTCTATGTCTCGATCGCGCCAGTGATCCCGTCGATCACCGACCACGAACTCGAGCATCTCGTCGAACGCGCCGCGGAGGCTGGCGCGAAATCCTGTTTCTTCATCCCAGTCCGCCTGCCGCACGAGGTCGCGCCGCTGTTCCGGGCGTGGCTCGACGCGCATTTCCCCGATCGTGCCGGCAAGGTGATGGCCATCATCCAGTCGCTGCGCGGCGGTCGCGACAACGATCCCGATTTCTTCACGCGCATGCAGGGCGCCGGCCCCTGGGCCGAGCTGATGCGCACCCGCTTCCGTATCGCCTGCCGCAAGCACGGCCTCGGCAATCGCGGCGCACCGCTGCGCACCGACCTGTTCCGCCCGCCCGCCGGGCCGCAGGGCGAGCTGTTCTGACCGCGTTAGCGCGCCGCTAACCCTCTTTGCGCCATGACGCATGGTACATGACGCAGCGGCTTTCCTGGCTGATCCTGATCCTCGCCGCGGTGGCGTTGCGCCTGCCGGATATCGGCAACCCGCTGATCGACGTCGACGAACAGATGTACCTGCTCGTCGGGCAGCGGATGTGGGAGGGGGCGATCCCCTATGTCGACATCTGGGACCGCAAGCCGATAGGCCTGTTCCTGATCGCCGCGGCGGCGCGGGGCCTGCCCGGCGATCCCGTCGTCGCCTATCATCTGCTCGCGCTCGCCGCCGCAGCGGCCACCGCCGGCCTGATCGCGACGATGGCGCGACGCCATGCCGGCGCCGCCGGTGCGCTGGTGGCGGGCCTGCTCTATTTCGTCTGGCTGGAACTGCTCGGCGGCCGCGGTGGCCAGTCGCCGGTCTTCTACGATCTCGCCATCGTCGCGGCGGCGATGCTGACCCGTGACACGATAGCTGGTCGCCGCCGCGCCGCGATCCCGGCGATGCTGCTCGCCGGGATCGCGTTGCAGATCAAGCCGACCGCAGTCTTCGAAGGCTGTTTCTTCGGCGTCGCGCTGCTCGGCGCTACATGGCACCGCCATCGCAACCCCGCACGGCTCGCCGCTGCGGCAGCGCTCTATGCCGCCAGCGCGCTGCTCCCGACGATCGCTGCCGCCGCCGCTTATGCCGGCATGGGGCACGGCGGCGCCTGGTGGTTCGCCACGATCGAGTCGATCTTTCTGCGCCAGGCGACCCCCGGCGATCCGATCGCGGCACGGCTGGCCGGCGTCGCCCTCGTCCTGCTCGTCCCCGCCGGACTCGCGATCCGCGGGCTGGTCGCGCGGCCCGACCGATTCCTGACCGGTTGGCTCGCCGTCGCGGTGGTCGGCTGGCTGCTCGTCCCGCCCTATTTCAACCATTACGCGCTGCCACTGCTCTTGCCCATCGCGGTCTGCGCCGCCGCCGCGCTCGACCGCCGCGCGATGCAGGCGCTCGCCGCCGTCGCGGGGGGCGCATTGCTGGTGTTCAGCGGCTATCCGCATCGCGGCGATACCGCCGACACGCGCCAGCGCGTCGCCACGCTCGCCCGGGTCATCGATCGGATGCGCGGGCAGGGCTGTCTGTTCCTCGTCCAGGCCCCCCCGGCGCTTTACGACGCGACGGAGAGCTGCCTGCCGACGCGCTATCCGTTTCCGTTCCACCTCGTCGAGGCGAGCGAGGCGCGCGCGATCGGCATCGACCCGACGCAGGAGGTCGCCCGCATCCTCGCCGCCCGCCCGCCGGTGATCGCGATCGGCGACATCCCCCGCAACCGCCGGCGGCCCGGCGTGATCCTCGTCCACCGCGCGCTCGCGCGCCATTATCGCGCCGTCGCGCGCGAACTCGGCGTGACCGTCTATCGTCGCATGTCGGCCGCCGCGCCGCCGGCGAGATCCGGAAACACGCACGGAACGTAGCGGCCGACCGTCGGTTGGTCCTCCACCTCCGCGCTGCAGAAGGACTGACGATGACCGACCCCGACCGCACCGACGACCAGGACAAGAACGACCACAATATCGATCCGCTCGCGCCGACGGAAAACACCGACACCGAGGAATCGGGTGCCGGCTACGGCAATCACGGCGAGGGCCAGGGCGGCGTCAACGACAACACCTGATCGTCCTCCACCGTCGTCCCGGTACCTGCCGGGATGACGGACGGGGATCAGGCCGCCCCGTCCCGCCGTTCGCGCGCATCCGCCATCAACCGGTCGCGGCTCGACAGGAACGGTCCCTCCGGCCGCCGCGCCGGTGCGAAGGCGCCGAGCCCCACGGGATCGTCGATCCCGACATAGATCGCCTCGATCCCACCCTTGGCGCTATACGCCTCGTGCCAGAACCCGCAGCCGTGGCGATCGCTGAGGAAGTCCCGCCACCAGTCGCTATGCGGCGCCGACCGGGTGAAGCGGCCGAGGCTGTCGAGATCGCGCCAATAGTGGCGGATGCCGACGTGGTTCCACGCGAACATCATGCCGTCATTGCCCAGCAAGCCGTCGGGCGGCGTACGGCCGATGGTGGCGAGGCCGCGACCGATCCGCATCAGCGCGGGCAATCCGCGCAGGCTGCCGACCCGGAAGCCGAGCAATACCATCACCAGATCGGGATAGCCCGACAGATCCACCGTCGCGCGGGCCGTGGCGGCACGCCCATCCATTTGCATCATCCGACTCCTTTGTTTACAGCGTAAGCTACCATCAGCTGCTTACAGTGTAAACACACCGAATGACGTCGACGCCTTCTTTGCGCCAGTCGCTTGTCGAGCATGCGATGCGTCTGCTCGATGCGGGCGATCACGATCTCTCGCTCCGCGCCGTCGCACGCGCCGCAGGGGTATCGGCGATGGCGCCCTATCGCCACTTTCCCGACAAGACGGCGCTGCTCGGCGCGGTGGCGGCGGAAGGCTTTGCGATGCTGCACAACCAGCTTGTCGTCGCCGACGCGCAGGGTAACGCCATCGCCCCCGAACAGGCGCTGGTCGAACAGGGGCTGGCCTATGTCGCCTTCGCGCAGGCGCATCCCGCGCTGTTCCGGCTGATGTTCACCGATGCGATCGCCACCGCCGCGCACGTCAGCCCGGATCACGCCGCCGAGGGCGATGCCTATGGCATACTCGCCGCGCGCGTCGCGACGCTCTGTCCCGGCACCGCGCCGACCGCGACGATGGCGGCCTGGGCGCTGGTCCACGGCTTCGCGACGCTCGCGCTCGACCGCCGCCTGCCGCCCGATCCGGAGGCCGCCCGCGCAGCGCTCGCCCTGTTCGTCGCCGGCCTTACGAAAAAGGGCCCGGAAGCCTAAGCCTCCGAGCCCCCGATCGTCTCAGGCGAAGCGGATCAGCCCCAGTTCGCCATTTTCTGCTCGAGGTTGGCGCGCACCGCCTCGAAGAACTGCTCGGTGGTCATCCACGGCTGGTGCGGCCCGATCAGGATCGCGAGATCCTTGGTCATCTGGCCGTTCTCGACGCACTCGATGCAGCAGCGCTCCAGCGTCTCGGCGAACTTGGTCACCTCGGGGGTGCCGTCGAACTTGCCGCGATATTTCAGGCCGCCGGTCCAGGCGAAGATCGACGCGATCGGGTTGGTGCTGGTCGCCTTGCCCTGCTCGTGCTGGCGATAGTGGCGCGTGACGGTGCCGTGCGCGGCCTCCGCCTCGACCGTCTTGCCGTCCGGCGTCAGCAGCACCGAGGTCATCAGGCCGAGCGACCCGAAGCCCTGCGCGACCTGATCCGACTGGACGTCGCCGTCGTAGTTCTTGCAGGCCCAGACGAACTCGCCGTTCCACTTCAGCGCCGAGGCGACCATGTCGTCGATCAGGCGATGCTCGTAGACGATGCCCGCTTCCTTGAACTTGTCCTTGAACTCGGTTTCGAACACCTCGGCGAACAGGTCCTTGAAGCGGCCGTCATAGGCCTTGAGGATCGTGTTCTTGGTGCTGAGATACACCGGCCACTTGAGGTTGAGGCCGTAATGCATCGAGGCCCGGGCGAAATCGCGGATCGAATCGTCCAGATTGTACATCGCCATTGCGACGCCCGAGCTCGGGAAATCGAAGACTTCGCGGTCGATCGTCTGGCCGTCGACGCCCTCGAATACGAGGCGCAGCTTGCCGGGGCCGGGGACGAGGAAGTCGGTCGCGCGATACTGGTCGCCGAAGGCGTGACGGCCGACGACGATCGGATGCGTCCAGCCCGGGATCAGGCGGGGGACGTTCTTGATCACGATCGGTTCGCGGAAGATCGTGCCGCCGAGGATGTTGCGGATCGTGCCGTTGGGCGACTTCCACATCTTCTTGAGGCCGAATTCCTCGACGCGCTGTTCGTCGGGGGTGATCGTCGCGCACTTGACCGCGACACCGTGCTTCTGCGTCGCCTTGGCGGCGTCGACCGTCACCCGGTCCTCGGTCGCGTCGCGATTCTCGATGCCGAGATCGTAATAGTCGAGCTCGATGTCGAGATACGGCTTGATCAGGCGCTCGCGGATCCATTCCCAGATGATCCGCGTCATCTCGTCGCCGTCGATCTCGACGATCGGGTTCTTCACCTGAATCTTGGCCATATGCGCTTCCTGCGAGAGGGGATTTGCGCCGTCGTCTAGGCACAAGCGGGCAGGGGATCAACCATCTCGGGCGGATTGGCCGCGCAGTGAACGTCGTCGCCGGCAAACGTTGTGTTGCATGAACGACACGGTTACACCCCGTGGTTATGCCATCGCTCGAAAAGCCACCGACCAGCCCGCTGCCGACGACCACGGTGAAGTGGCGCTTCCCTTCGGTCCACCCCGAAGGCCATAAATACGCCGCCATCGCGCTTGGGCTCACGCTGATCGCGACGATCGTCACCAAGGTGCTGTTCTGGCCGCTGCTCGCCGTCGTCGTCTGGGTGCTGACCTTCTTCCGCGATCCGATCCGGACCACGCCGGTCGGCGACGGCCTCGTCATCGCCCCCGCCGACGGGCTCGTCACGATGATCCAGCGGGTGGCGGTACCGCGCGAATTGGTCGGCGAACTCGGCGAGGTGCCGTTGACGCGCGTGTCGATCTTCATGTCGGTGTTCGACGTGCACATCAACCGGACGCCGATCGCGGGTACGATCCGCCAGGTCGTCTATATCAGCGGCAAGTTCCTCAACGCCGATCTCGACAAGGCGTCCGACGAGAACGAGCGCCAGCATATCGTCGTCGAGGGGCGGGATGGCCGCCGCATCGGCTTCACCCAGATCGCCGGGCTGGTCGCGCGCCGCATCGTGCCCTTCGTCAAGCCGGGCGACATGGTCGCGACCGGCCAGCGGATCGGCCTGATCCGCTTCGGCAGCCGCGTCGACGTCTTCCTTCCGGACGACATCATCCCGCAGGTGACGCTCGGCCAGCGCACGATCGCCGGCGAGACGGTGGTCGGCCGTATCGGCGGCATGGCCGTCACCGGCATCGCACAATGATCGGCAAGTAAATGGAACCGCGCGACTCCACCCCCGATCCCGCCCGCCGCCTGCCGCGTCGCCTGCCCCGCCGTCCGCGCGGGCTGCCGCTGCGCGCCGTCGCTCCCAATGCCGTCACCGCGCTCGCGCTCTGCTCGGGCCTCAGCGGCGTGCGCTTCGCGATCGGCGGCGAATGGCAGAGTGCGGTGACGATGATCATGATCGCCGGCGTGCTCGACGGGCTCGACGGACGCATCGCCCGCATGCTCCACGGCGAGAGCCGCTTCGGTGCCGAACTCGATTCGCTGTCCGATGCGATCTCCTTCGGCGTCGCGCCGGCGCTCATCATGTATCTATGGTCGCTCGCCGCCCTGCCGCGGCTCGGCTGGATCAGCGCGCTGATCCTCGCGGTCTTCTGCGCGCTTCGCCTCGCCCGCTTCAACGCGGCGATCGACGCCGACGACCAGCCGCACAAATCGGCGGGCTTCCTCACCGGTGTGCCGGCACCGGCCGGGGCGGGTCTCGCGATGCTGCCGCTCTATTTCTGGTTCTGGACCGATCAGCCGATCTTCGCCAACCCGTATCTCGTCGCGCTCTGGGTGGCGTTCATCGCGCTGCTGATGGTGTCGAGCGTCGCCACCTTCTCGTGGGGCTCGCTGCGCCTGCGCCGGACGATCCGGTTCGAGGCGATCGCTGGCGTCGTCCTGCTCGGCGCGGCGCTCGTCTCGGCGCCATGGCATACGCTGAGCGCGATCTGTGTCGGTTACCTGATCACGATCCCGTTCAGCGTCGCCAGTTATGCGAAGATCAGGCGGCAGCGCGCAGGCGGCGAACGCCAGCGGGAACCGGAGCCGACGCCCAGCGCCTGACGGCGATGCGGCGTTCGGCCGAGGCGAGCTGCGACAGCGGAGCGAAGGCGGGCTCGACGTTGCCGGCGGCGAGGCGGACGATACGCTGCCACTGGGGCGCGACCGTCGCGGCGATCACGCCCGCGGCAACCGCGAACGCACCGGCAAAAACGAGAACACTGACGACTGCAACCATCGAACCGACTCCCTGGCAGGCGAGCGAGCAGCCTGTGGATAACTCGCTTAACCATTGTTTAATCAGTGAGTTCCGCGCTGGGTCCATTTTCGCCGATTTCGCTTCGCCGCAGCGCCGCTAAACTGGGTTAGACTCACCGTGTCCACTGTCTGGACGCTTTATGTTCCACCTACGTTCTACCTGTCAAGCGGGTTGGAACGACTTGCGTTCTGCGTCCGCTGCGGCTAATGGCGCAGCCCTCTAACCCCGCATGGGAAGCATCATAGCCCGGTGCGTGCGGCCGCAAGGCCCGCGTCATCCGCTTCCCAGAGGCATTAACCGGAAAGGACTCATCCTATGGCGGCTCCCGTCGTCACCATGCAGCAGCTCATCGAGACCGGCGCGCACTTCGGCCACCAGACCCACCGCTGGAACCCGAAGATGAAGCCCTACATCTTCGGCGACCGTAACGGCGTCCACATCCTCGACCTGTCGCAGACCGTTCCCCTCTTCGCCCGCGCGCTCGAGTTCGTCTCGTCGTCGGTCGCCAGCGGCGGCAAGGTGCTGTTCGTCGGCACCAAGCGCCAGGCGCAGGACGCCGTCGCCGATGCGGCACGTCGTTCGGGCCAGCATTTCGTCAACCACCGCTGGCTGGGCGGCATGCTCACCAACTGGAAGACGATCAGCAACTCGATCAAGCGCTTGAAGACGCTCGAAGAGCAGCTTTCGGGCGACACGCACGGCCTCACCAAGAAGGAAGTGCTCCAGCTCACCCGTGAGAAGGACAAGCTCGAAATGTCGCTCGGCGGCATTCGCGACATGGGCGGCGTGCCCGACGTCATGTTCGTGATCGACGCGAACAAGGAAGAGCTGGCGATCAAGGAAGCCAACACGCTCGGCATCCCCGTCGTCGCGATCCTCGATTCGAACGTCTCGCCCGACGGCATCGCATTCCCGGTGCCGGCGAACGACGACGCCAGCCGCGCCATCCGCCTGTATTGCGAAGCGATCGCCATCGCGGCGACGCGCGGCAACCAGGAGCAGCAGTCGCGCCGCGGCGTCGATCTCGGTGCGCAGGATGTCGCCCCGGTCGAGGAAGCGCTGACCGTCCCGACCCCCGAGCCCGAGCAGCAGGCTGCCGGCACGGTCGAGGGTGCGGGCGCCGAGGCCGAGCGTCAGATCGACGCGTAACCGCCGTCGTCGAACCGTCATGCGGGCGGGGTAGGGCGGCGCCCTGCCTCGCCCGTAAACACATTCAGAACAAGGAATATGCAACATGGCTGATATCACCGCAGCGATGGTCAAGGACCTGCGCGAGAAGAGCGGCGCGGGCATGATGGATTGCAAGAAGGCGCTCAACGAGACCTCGGGCGACATGGACGCCGCGCTGGACTGGCTGCGCACCAAGGGCCTCGCCGCCGCGCAGAAGAAGTCGAGCCGCACCGCCGCCGAGGGTCTCGTCGGCGTCGCCACCGCCGGCACCAAGGGCGCCGCGGTCGAGGTCAATTCGGAAACCGACTTCGTCGCCAAGAACGACCAGTTCCAGCAGTTCGTCCGTGAAGTGACCCAGATCGCGCTCGCCACCGGCGGCGACATCGAGGCGCTGAAGGCCGAGGCGATGCCGTCGGGCACCACCGTCGCCGAAGTGCTGACCAACAACATTGCCACGATCGGCGAGAACCAGTCGCTGCGCCGCGCGCGTCGCCTCGAAGTGTCGCAGGGTGCGGTCGTGTCCTACGTCCACAACCAGGCGTCGCCGGGTCTCGGCAAGATCGGCGTGCTCGTCGCGCTCGAATCGGATGCCTCGGACGAGGTGCTGCAGGGTCTCGGCAAGCAGATCGCGATGCACATCGCCGCGGCCTTCCCGAAGGCGCTCAACGAGGAAGACCTCGACGAGGCCGAGATCGAGCGCGAGCGTGCGATCGCGACCGAAAAGGCCGCCGAATCGGGCAAGCCCGCCGATATCATCGCCAAGATGGTCGAGGGCGGCATCGCCAAGTTCCGCAAGGAGCATGCGCTGGTCAGCCAGCTGTTCGTCATGGACGGCAAGACCAAGATCAGCGACGTCGTCGCCAAGGCGGCCAAGGACGCCGGCGCGTCGATCGTGCTGAAGGACTATGTCCGCTTCCAGCTCGGCGAGGGCATCGAGAAGGAAACGTCCGACTTCGCCGCCGAAGTCGCCGCCGCCTCGGGCGTCGCGCAGAAGGCCTGATCCGGCCGGCGCGCTGCGGCGCGCCATGGCATCCAGCGAAGGGCGTCGCGCATCCCGCGCGGCGCCCTTTGTCGTTGCCATGACCGTCGGGCGGATCGGCATCCTGCACCGGCGCACATAACCCCGGATCCGATCAGGCGAAGGTTGCCCCGGCGCGCGCGTCGGCCTAAGGTCCGACCCGCTTTCTCCCACCAGCGATAGGAACTTATGACGTTCGCGCCGCGCTTCAAACGCATCTTGTTGAAACTGTCCGGCGAAGTGCTGATGGGCGAGGGCGGTGGCCTGTCCATCGATCCCGCCGTGACCGCGCGCGTCGCCGAGGAGATCGCCGACGTCAAGGCGCAGGGCTATGAGCTCTGCATCGTCGTCGGCGGTGGCAACATCTTCCGCGGCATCTCCGGCGCGGCGCGCGGCATGGAACGCGCGACCGGCGATTATATGGGGATGCTCGCCACGGTCATGAACGCCCTCGCGGTGCAGAATGCGCTCGAGCAGATCGGCGTCGAGACGCGCGTCCAGTCGGCAATTCCGATGGCGTCGGTGTGCGAGCCGTTCATCCGTCGCCGCGCCGAACGCCACCTCGAAAAGGGGCGCGTGGTGATCTTCGCCGCCGGCGTCGGCAGCCCGTTCTTCACCACCGATTCCGGTGCCGCGTTGCGCGCCGCCGAGATGAAGTGCGATGCCTTGTTCAAGGGCACCTCGGTCGACGGCGTCTACGATGCCGATCCCAAGAAGGTGCCGACCGCGACGCGCTATGCCACGGTCAGCTATTCGAAGGTGCTGTCCGACGACCTCAAAGTCATGGACGCCAGCGCGATCGCGCTGTGCCGCGACAACAACATTCCGATCGTCGTCTTCAACATTCGCGAACACGGCAATTTCGCCGCGGTTCTCAACGGTGATGGCATCTCGACGGTCGTCCAGAACGAACAGGAGTAGACCATGGCAGCCTATGACAAGGCCGATCTCGAGCGCCGGATGGCCGGCGCCGTCGAGGCGCTCAAGCACGACCTCAACGGCCTGCGCACCGGCCGCGCCTCCACCGCCCTGCTCGATCCCGTGACGGTCGAGGTCTATGGCAGCCATATGCCGCTGGTGCAGGTCGCCACCGTCTCGGTGCCCGAGCCGCGCATGCTGTCGGTGCAGGTTTGGGACAAGTCGAACGTCGGCCCGGTCGAGAAGGCGATCCGCTCCGCCGGCCTCGGCCTGAATCCGATCAACGACGGCCAGACGCTGCGCCTGCCGATCCCCGATCTCACCGAGGATCGCCGCAAGGAACTGGCCAAGCTCGCCGGCAAATATGCCGAGGGCGCGCGCATCGCGGTCCGTAACGTGCGGCGCGACGGCATGGACGCGCTGAAGACCGACGAGAAGAAGGGCGTCATCAGCGAGGACGAGCGCAAGCGCCACGAGACCGAGGTGCAGAAGCTCACCGACGCGACGGTCGCCGAGCTCGATGCGGCGGCGGCGGCGAAGGAAAAGGAAATCCTCGGAAAGTGAGTCCGATCGCGGCCTCGGTTGCGTCGCTGGCGGCGGTCCCGGACACGGGGCCGGTGCCGCGTCACGTCGCGATCATCATGGACGGCAACGGCCGCTGGGCGAAGGCGCGGCATCTGCCGCGCGTCGCCGGTCACAAGGCCGGGGTCGAGGCGGTGCGCCGCGTCACGCGCGCCGCGCGCGCGATGGGCGTCGAGGCGCTGACGCTCTACGCTTTCTCCAGCGAGAACTGGCGCCGTCCCGAGGATGAGGTCGGCGCGCTGATGGGGCTGCTGCGACTGTTCATCCGCAGCGACCTCGCCGAGCTAGTCGCCGAGAACGTGCGGCTGCGCATCATCGGCGACTATCGCCGCTTCGCACCCGATCTGGTCGCGCTGGTCGACGATGCGATGGCCAAGACCGCCGCCAACACCGGTCCGATCCTGGTGATCGCGCTCAACTACGGCTCGCAGGCCGAACTGGTCGCCGCCACCCGCCGGCTCGCCGCACGCGCCGCCGCGGGCGAGATCGACGCGGCCGCGATCACCGCTGAGCATATCGAGGCGGAGCTCGACACCGCCGACCTGCCGCCGCTCGACCTCGTCATCCGTTCGTCGGGCGAGCAGCGCCTGTCCAATTTCCTGCTGTGGCAGGCGGCCTATGCCGAGCTGCTGTTCGTCGACACGCTCTGGCCCGATTTCACCGCCGACACGCTCGGCGACGCCATCGCCGCCTTCGGGCAGCGCCAGCGGCGCTACGGCGGCCTGTGAGCGACGCGCCCGCCGGCAAGCGCCCCTCGGAGCTTGCGACCCGTACGCTTACCGGTCTGGCCCTGATCGCGCTTGCGCTGGTCGCGCTGGCATTCGGCGGCTTCGTCTTCTGGCTGCTCGCCGTCACCCTCGGCGTCTTCATGATGGCGGAGTGGAGCGACCTCCACGGCGCCGATTCGAAGACCAAGCGGCTCGGCCAATATGTCCTGTCGGTGCCGCTCGCGATCATGTGTCCGCTTGCCGCCGGCCCTGATTTCTTCGCGCTCGGGCTGCTGGTCGGCGCCTTCTTCTTCCTGACGATCATCAGCCGCCGCCCGCAACTGGGCGCCGGCGTGCTCTATTGCGGCCTGCCGATCTACGCGCTGGTGCTGATCCGCCACGAACCCGATGGCCTGCGCAACGCTTTATGGGCGCTGAGCCTCGTCTGGGCGACCGACATCGGTGCCTATTTCGCCGGGCGCAGCATCGGCGGCCCCAAGCTCGCGCCGCGGGTCAGTCCTAACAAGACCTGGGCCGGCCTGATCGGCGGCATCGTGCTCGCGACGGTCGTCGCCGCGGTGATGGGCCAGGTCTACCTTCTCCCGTTGCGCTTCGTGATCGCGACGCCGCTGCTCGCGATCCTCGCGCAGGCCGGCGACCTCTACGAAAGCCACCTCAAGCGCCGCGCCGGCGTCAAGGATTCGGGCAGCGTCATCCCCGGCCATGGCGGCTTCCTCGACCGTCTCGACGGCGTCGTCCCGGTGATGCCGGTCGCGGCGCTGCTCGTCGTCGTGCCGCTCGCCTTCTGATATGAAAACCGTCTCCATCCTCGGTGCGACCGGCTCGGTCGGCACCTCCACGCTCGATCTCGTCGAGCGCGAGCCCGACCGTTTCAGGGTCCGCGCGCTCACCGCGAACGGCGACGTCGGCAAGCTCGCCGCCGCCGCGCGCCGCACCGGGGCGGAGCTCGCGGTGGTCGCCGACGAATCCTGCCTGCCTGCTTTGCGCGACGCGCTCGCCGGCACGGTCACGCAGGTCGCCGCGGGGCGGCAGGCAATCTGCGACGCCGCGGCGGGCGCCGACTGGACGATGGGCGCGATCGTCGGCTGTGCCGGGCTCGAACCCGTCATGGCGGCGATCCGCCACGGCGGCACGGTGGTGCTCGCCAACAAGGAGCCTTTGGTGTCGGCGGGCGAGGTGATCCTCGCCGCGGCGGCGCGCTCGGGGGCGACGCTGCTGCCTGCGGACAGCGAACATAACGCCATCTACCAATGTTTCGACTTCGCCCGGCCCGAGGGGGTGCGACGCATCATCCTCACCGCCAGCGGCGGCCCGTTCCGCGACTGGTCGCGCGAGCAGATGGCGGACGTCACCGTCGAACAGGCGGTCGCGCATCCCAATTGGTCGATGGGCGCCAAGATCAGCATCGACAGCGCGACGATGATGAACAAGGGCCTCGAACTGATCGAGGCGGCGCGGCTGTTCCCGGTGCCGCACGAGCGGATCGAGGTGGTGATGCACCGCCAGTCGGTGATCCACTCGATGGTCGATTACGTCGACGGCTCGATGCTCGCGCAGCTCGGCCCCTCCGACATGCGCGTGCCGATCGCGCATACGCTCGCCTGGCCCGAGCGGATGGCGACGCCGATGGCGCCGCTCGACCTCGTCGCGATCGGCCGGCTCGACTTCGAGGCGTGCGATCCCGTCCGCTTCCCGGCGATCAAGCTGGCGCGCGACGCGCTGGAGGCGGGCGGCGCGCGTCCCGCCATCCTCAACGCCGCCAACGAGATCGCCGTCGCCGCGTTTCTCGACCGGCGTATCGGCTTCCTCGAAATTGCCGCAATCGTCGCCGATACGCTGGATCATTACGATCCGCCGGCTCCGGAGACGCTGGAGGCGGTCCTCGCCATCGATGGCGAGGCGCGACGAATGGCGGACGAGCGTATTCGGGACCATGCTAAGGGGCGTGTAAGGGTTCGCGCGTGAAGGATTGCCTAGCTTGATCCAGTCTCCCGGCGTTCTGATGGCCGTACTCGCGTTCCTCTGCGCGATCGGCCCGCTCGTCTTCATCCACGAGATGGGCCATTATCTCGCCGGCCGGCAGTTCGGCGTGAAGGCGGAGGCCTTTTCGATCGGCTTCGGGCGCGAGATCGCGGGGATCACCGATTCGCGCGGCACGCGCTGGAAGTTCGGCTGGCTGCCGCTCGGCGGCTATGTCCGCTTCGCCGGCGACATGAACCCGGCGAGCCAGCCCGACGCCGCGTGGCTGGCGCTCCCCGCCGCCGAACGTGCGCTGACCTTCCAGGCAAAGCCCCTGTGGCAGCGCGCGATCATCGTCGCCGCCGGGCCGGCGATCAACCTGATCCTCGCGGTGCTGATCCTCGCCGGTTTCGCGCATCATTATGGCGTCGACCGTACCCCGGCGGTGGTCGGCACGGTCATCGCCGGCGCCCCCGGCGCGAAGGCTGGCCTGCAACCGGGGGATCGCATCCTGTCGATTGACGGCCGCGCCATCCAGACCTTCACCGATGTCGCCCGCTATGCGCTGATCCGGCCGGGCGAGCAGGTGACGTTGCGCGTCGTGCGCGGCGGCACGACGTTCGACCGCCCGCTCGCGATCGGCGTCGTTCACCAGCGCGACCGCTTCGGCAACGAATATCGCATCGGGCGGATCGGCATCGGCAGCGGCGATCCCGTGCTCGCGCCGGTCGGCCTCGCCGAGGCGCCGGCGGCGGGCGTGCGGATGACCGTCGACATCATCTCGGGCACGCTCGAAACGCTCGGCCAGATCATCAGCGGCCGCCGCTCGATCGACGAACTCGGCGGCCCGATCCGCATCGCCAAGATCTCGGGCGAGCAGATGGCGCTCGGCGTGTCGGCGTTCGTCTGGCTGGTGGCGATGCTGTCGATCAATCTGGGGTTCATCAATCTGCTGCCAGTACCGATGCTCGATGGCGGACACCTCTTCTTCTATGCGATCGAGGCGATCCGCCGCCGGCCCCTCGAACCCAGGGTGCAGGAATGGGCATTCCGTGGTGGACTCGCCGCGGTATTGGCGCTGATGCTGATCGTGACCTTCAACGATTTGAGTGCAGTCGGTCTGTGGCAGCGGCTGGCCGGCTTGATCGGCTGACCGGCTTGGGGCAGGGCAGGCGCCTGCGTCCCGGCGGATATTGGTATCCTGACGTATTTGGGGTGGGTTGAGTGACAGCGATGAAGAGTACCAAGTTCGCGCCGGTGAGCGCCGCGTTGCTGGCCGGCACGATGCTGTCGGGCATGCCGGCGATGGCGCAGACCGCGCCCGAACCGGCGGCGCAGCAGCCCGCCGCGCCGGCCGCCGACTCGCCCGCCGCGACACCGACGCCGGCTCCGGCCCCCACCCGCGCACCCGCCACC
>NZ_SCMZ01000022.1:0-64295 GCF_005503285.1 Sphingomonas sp. 2SG | reverse complement strand
GCGCTCGACGCCGCGCTCGCCCAGCCGCTGCTGGTCGGCGCGCGCCAGGCGGTGCTGGGCAGCCGCTGGGGCATGGCGGCGAGCGGTCCCGACGACGATGCCGCGCGGCTGCTCCGCCGCGCCGGCGAGGCGCTGGTCGCCGCCAAGGCGAGCGACGGCGCGATGATCCGCGTCGCCGGGCCGGAGGGTGCCGCGCCGCTCGATTCGCTGGCGATCGACCTTCATCTCGCGATCGAACGCGGCGAGATCGACGTGCTGTTCCAGCCGCAGGCGCGGATCGATGCGCGGACGATCACCGGCGTCGAGGCGCTGGCGCGCTGGCATCACGGCCGGCTCGGCCCGCTCGGCGCCGATGTGCTGTTCGCCGCCGCCGACCGCGCCGACCTCGGCATCGCTTTGTCCGATCACATCCAGCGGCTGGTGCTCGCCCGCGTCGCCGCCTGGCCCGCCGCGCTGTCGGCCTTGCGCGTCTCGCTCAACCTCACCGCCGGCGATCTCGGCCGGCCGGGCTTCGCCGCGCTGTTCCTCGACCGGGTCGCGGCGAGCGGCGTGCCGTTCGACCGCCTCACCGTCGAGATCACCGAGACCGGCGCGATCCGCAATCTGGAGGCTGCCGCCGAGGTCCTCGCCACGCTGCGCGCGGCAGGGGTGCGGGTGGCGCTCGACGATTTCGGCACCGGCTATTCCAGCCTCGCCTATCTGACCGCGCTGCCGCTCGACTATCTCAAGCTCGACAAGGCGCTCGCCTGCGGCATCGCCGCGACCGCGCGGCAGCGCGGCGTGGTCCGCGCGGTGATGACGCTGGCGCGCTCGCTCGACCTGCCGGTGATCGCCGAGGGGGTGGAGACCGACACCCAGCGCGCCCTGCTCGCCGCGGAGGGCTGCGCCTATCTGCAGGGCTATTGGCTCGCCGAGCCGCTCGACGAGGCGGCGCTGGCGACGATGGTGGAGGGGACGCGATGCTGATCGTACCGATGATGCTCGCCGCGGCAGCGGCACCGACCACCGCGGAGGCGGCGATCACCGCGGCGATGACCGACAGCGCCGCCGGCTGGAGCACGGGCGACATGCCGCGCTTCCTCGCCGTCTATGCCGAGGATGCGGTGTTCGTCACCAAGGATGGCCTCGTCCGCGGCAAGCCGGCGATCGCCGCGCGCTATGCGAAGACTTACGGTGCCGATCCTGCCGCGCGGGGGCGGTTGTCGTTCCGCATGCTCGGCTTCCGCCGGATCGACGCGAACCATCGGATGCTCTGGGCGAAGTGGCTGCTCGACTATCCCGGCGGCAAGCAGGATGCGGGCGTCACCTCGCTGCTGTTCGAGCGGCAGGCGGCCGGCTGGAAGATCGTCTCCGACCACAGCAGCTGACTGGCCGATACGCCCGTTCGCCCTGAGCCTGTCGAAGCCTGTCCTGAGCGACGCCGCAGGCGGCGTCGAAGGGGGCGGTGAGACTCAGGCCCTTAGACAAGCTCAGGGCGAACGGGGGAAAGGATGTGGCCGTAAGCCACTCACCCGCAGCCTTCGCCAGCCACTCCGACCACGGTAGCTGACCCGCCAACAGGCCTACCTCCGTTCGCCCTGAGCTTGTCGAAGGGCAGGTGAGACTCAGGCCCTCCGACGAGCTCGGGGCGAACGGCGCATGGCCGCGAACCGCTCACCCCGCCGCCTTCGCCAGCCCCTTCGACAATTGCAGCGCGCCATGCAGCCGCGACTTCGCATCCGGCCACGCCCGCTGGAGCACCAGCTTGCTGTCCGGCCGCAGCTTCGCGACGCCGTTCAGCCGCTCGACATAGGCCAGCAGCCCGGGAACGTTGGGCGGCGTATCGTCGTGGAAGCCGACCAGCACCCCGCGCGGTCCGACGTCCATCTTGGCGATACACGCCTTGCGCGCATTGAGCTTGATCTCGATCACCCGGATCAGATTGTCGGTCGCGTCGGGCAGCGGCCCGAATCGGTCGATCATCTCGGCGGCGAACGCCTCGATCTCGCGATTGTCCTCCAGCTCGTTCAACCGGCGATACAGGCCCATCCGCAAATCAAGGTCCGGCACGTAATCGTCCGGGATCAGGATCGGCGCATCGACCGTGATCTGTGGGCTGAAGTCGCGCGGGCGCAGCGCCATGCCGCCGGCCTTGGCGTCCATGATCGCCTCTTCCAGCATCGACTGGTAGAGTTCGTAGCCGACCTCCTTGATATGCCCCGATTGCTCGTCGCCGAGCAGATTGCCCGCACCGCGGATATCGAGATCGTGGCTGGCGAGCTGGAAACCGGCCCCCAGCGAATCGAGATCCGACAACACCTTGAGCCGCTTCTCCGCGGTCTCGGTCATCTGCCGCTCGGGCGGCGTCACCAGATAGGCATAGGCGCGCGTCTTCGACCGCCCGACCCGCCCGCGCAGCTGATAGAGCTGCGCCAGCCCGAACCGGTCGGCGCGGTTGACGATGATCGTATTGGCCGAGGCGATGTCGATCCCGCTCTCGATGATCGTCGTCGAGACGAGCACCTCGAACTTCTTGTCGTAGAAGGCGCTCATCCGCTCCTCGACCTCGGTCGGGCTCATCTGGCCGTGCGCGACGACGTAGCGGATCTCGGGCACCTCGTTGCGCAGATACTCTTCCAGATCCGGCAGGTCGGCGACGCGCGGCGTGACGATGAAGCTCTGCCCGCCGCGATAATGTTCGCGCAGCAGCGCCTCGCGCAGCACCACCGGGTCCCACGGGATCACGTAGGTGCGCACCGCGAGCCGGTCGACCGGCGGCGTCTGGATCACCGACAGCTCGCGGATGCCGCTCATCGCCATCTGCAACGTGCGCGGGATCGGCGTCGCGGTCAGCGTCAGCATATGCACGTCGGCACGCAGCGCCTTCAGCCGCTCCTTGTGCGTCACCCCGAACCTCTGCTCCTCGTCGACGATGACGAGACCCAGCCGTTTGAAGTCGATATTCTTCGCCAGCAACGCATGCGTGCCGATGACGACGTCGACCGTGCCGCCGGCGAGCCCTTCCTTGACCGCCTTGGCCTCGCCCGCGGGGACGAGCCGCGACAGCCGCCCCATGTTCATCGGAAAGCCTTCGAACCGCGCGCTGAAATTGTTGTAATGCTGGCGCGCGAGCAGCGTCGTCGGACAGACCACCGCGACCTGCTTGCCCGCCATCGCCGCGACGAAGGCGGCGCGCAGCGCGATCTCGGTCTTGCCGAAGCCGACGTCGCCGACGATCAGCCGGTCCATAGGCTTGCCCGCCGACAGGTCACCCAGCACGTCCTCGATCGCGCGATCCTGATCGTCGGTTTCGGCGTAGGGGAAACGGTCGACGAAGCTCGGATAGCCGCTGACATCGGGTTCGAGCACGTCGCCGGGGTGCAGCGCGCGTTCGGCGGCGGTCTTGATGAGCTCGCCCGCGATCTCGCGGATCCGCTCCTTCATCTTCGACTTGCGCCGCTGCCACGCCTCGCCGCCGAGCCGGTCGAGGCTCGCGCCCTCCTCGTTCGAGCCGTAGCGCGACAGCACTTCCAGATTCTCGACCGGCACGAACAATTTGTCGCCGCCGGCATATTCGACCGCGACGCAATCGTGCGGGCTCTTGCCGACGGGGATCGATGTCAGGCCAAGATATTTGCCGATGCCGTGGTCGCTGTGGACGACGAGGTCGCCCGGCGTCAGCGCCGCGATCTCGGCGAGGAAGGCGTCGGCGGATTTCTTGCGCTTGGCGCGCCGCACCAGCCGGTCGCCGAGCATGTCCTGCTCGGTGAGCACGGCGACGTCGGGTGCGGTGAAGCCGTGGTCGAGCGGCAGCACGACGAGCGCGACGCCCGCCGACTTGCCCGTATCGGCGACGCCCAGCGCCTCCTGCCAGCTCTCCGCCGCCTTGCCGCCGTGGAGGCCATGGTCTTTGAGCAGATTGCCCAGCCGCTCGCGCGCACCGACCGAATAGCTCGCAAGGACGGGCTTCTTGCCCGCCTTGCGAAGCGCCTTGAGGTGATCGACCACCGCCTCGTAGACGTTGGCGCTCGCCGATCGCTCGGGACCGAAATCGCGCGGCCCGTCGACGTCGAAGTCGAGGACGGTGGCGCTTTCCGGCTCGTGGAACGGCGTCGTCAGATGCGCGCGCGCGGCGTCGAGACTCGCCGCCCATTCCTTGGCGTCGAGATACAGCGTCTTCGCGGCGAGCGGCCGATAGCTGCCCGGCTGCGCCGCCTCGGCGCGCTGGCGGTTTTCATAATAATCGGCGATCGATTCCATCCGCCCCTCGGCGGCGCCGGTGACGCCGAAGTCGCGCACCACCACGTCGTCGGCGGAGAGATGGTCGAACAGCGTCGCCAATTTCTCCTCGAACAGCGGCAGCCAATGTTCCATGCCGGCGAGCCGCCGCCCGTCGCTGATCGCCTGATACAGAGGATCGCCGGTCGCGGTGGCGCCGAACTTGTCGCGATAGCGGGTGCGGAAGCGCTTGATCGATTCCTCGTCGAGCAGCGCTTCCGACGCGGGCAGCAGCGTGAAGCCGTCGATCCGCCCGGTGGTACGCTGGTCCTCGGGGGAGAAGGTCCGCACCGTCTCGATCTCGTCGCCGAAGAAGTCGAGGCGCAGCGCCTGTTCCTCGCCGCTCGGGAACAGGTCGAGGATGCCGCCGCGCACCGCATATTCGCCCTGGTCGTGGACCGTTTCGGTGCGGACGTAGCCGTTCGCCTGCAACAGCCGGGCGAGATCGTCGCGGTCGATCCGCGCGCCGGGCTCCAGCGTCGCGACGAGCTGGCGGATGCGGAACGGCGTCAGCACGCGCTGCGTCGCCGCATTGGCGGTGGTGAGGACGAGTTGCGGCGTCTTCTTCGGTCGCTGCAACTGCCACAAGGCCGCGATCCGCTCCGCCATGATGCGCAGCGTCGGGCTGGCGCGATCATAGGGCAGGCAATCCCACGCCGGGAAGCTGATGACCTCCAGCTCGGGCGCGAAGAACGCTGCCGTCGCCGCGACCGCGCGCATCGCCGCATCGTCCGGCGCGACGAACACCGCACGGCCGCCCTTGCCGCTATGCGCCGCGGCGCGCGCGAGATCGGCCAGCAGCGACGGCTGGAACCCGGCGGGGACGCCGGCGAGCGTCAACGGGGTCTTGGCGGACAGGATCGTCTTCAGATCGGGCATTGTTTTCTCGGTTGGGCGCCTTTGCGGACGAAGCGCCGGGAGATGGCATGAACGAAATGGGTCGGCCGATGGAGCAGGTAGCTCGCCCTAATATTCCCCGGCACCCCGGACTTGTTCCGGGGTCCACCCCGCGGCGGGGAGCGGGGCTGGAGGCGTGAGCGGACCCCTGCGGCCCGGTGGACCCCGGAACAAGTCCGGGGTGACGGGTGGAGGCGGCGAGACCTTCGCAAACCGCCGACAGTGTCAGCGGCTGACCGGCACGTAGCTCAGCGAACGCATCTGCATCATCATCGGCCCGTCCCATTCGGGCGGGCAGGGCAGCGATCCGATCGCCCAGCCCATGATGTCGACGTCCTGCTCCTCCAGCAGCGTTTCGAACCAGTCGAGCTGTTCCGGCGTCCAGTCCGCGCCGTGCGCGTCGAAGAAGCCGCCGATCATCAGATCGGCCTCCTTGGTGCCGCGATGCCAGGCACGAAACTTCATGCGCTTGAGGCGGGTGGCGTGATCCATCGACAATCCCATGCAAATAGCCCGGCAACCGCTGGCCGCGGCGGTCGGGTACGGTATAGCGGTCATGTAGTCATGCGCCCCGATATCCTCAATCCGCTGTTCGCCGAGGTCACCGCCCTGAAGGGGGTCGGCCCCGGCCTCGCCAAGCCGCTCGACCGGCTCGGCCTCGCCCGCGTCGTCGACGTCGCCTTCCATCTGCCCAGCGGCTGGATCGATCGCCTGCCGCGCGACGCGCTGGACATCGCCGATGCCGGCCGCATCGTCGCTATCACATTGATTCCACGCGATTATAAGACGAGCACCGGTCGCGGCCCGACCCGCGTCCAGGCCACCGACGCGGCCGGCAATAGCGTGAACTTAGTGTATTTTGGCGGCTCGTCGGGCTGGGTGAAGAAGCTGCTGCCGCTCGGCGAGCCGCGTCGCGTGTCGGGCAAGCTCGAAAGCTACGGCGAGACGCTCCAGATCATCCACCCGGACCTCGGCGAACCCGACGAGGTCTTCCGCGAGCGCGAGGCGATCTACCCGCTCTCCGAAGGCCTTACCTCGCGCCGTCTCGCCGGCTTCGCCGCGCAGGCGATCGAGCGCGCGCCAGAGCTGGCGGAGTGGATCGAGCCCGGCCTCAAGGCCAAGCGCGGCTGGCCCGACTGGCGCGAGGCCTTGCAGCGCATCCACGCCGACCCCGCCGACAAGACCGCCCGCGAACGCCTCGCCTATGACGAGATCTTCGCCAACCAGCTCGCGATGACGCTGGTCCGCGCCGATACGCGCAAGCGGCGGGGCAGGGCGCTGGTCGGCGACGGCCGGCTGCGCGACCTGCTGCGCCTGCCCTACACGCCGACCGGCGCGCAGACCCGCTCGGTGGCGGAGATCGAGGGCGACCTCGCCCAGACCGCGCCGATGCTGCGGCTGCTGCAAGGCGATGTCGGTTCGGGCAAGACGCTGGTCGCCGCCATGTCTCTGCTGATCGCGGTCGAGGCGGGGGCGCAGGGCGCGATGCTCGCCCCCACCGAGATCCTCGCCCGCCAGCACTACGACAGCCTGCGCAAACTGC
The DNA here is from genome assembly GCF_005503285.1 of Sphingomonas sp. 2SG. Lineage (NCBI taxonomy): Bacteria > Pseudomonadati > Pseudomonadota > Alphaproteobacteria > Sphingomonadales > Sphingomonadaceae > Sphingomonas > Sphingomonas sp. 2SG. Next base: position 57,598 of record NZ_SCMZ01000022.1, on the reverse strand, counting down.
TCGCCGGCCTGCCGATCGAGATCGCCGTCCTCACCGGCCGCGACAAGGGCAAGGCGCGCGAGGCGACGCTGATGGCGCTCGCCAGCGGCGAGATCGACATCCTCGTCGGCACGCACGCGATCTTTCAGGAGGCGGTCGGCTACAAGGACCTCGGCCTCGTCGTCGTCGATGAGCAGCACCGTTTCGGCGTCGCGCAGCGCATGCTGTTGCAGGCCAAGGGCAAGGCACCGCCGCACCTGCTCGCGATGACCGCGACGCCGATCCCGCGCACGCTGACGCTCGCGCAATATGGCGAGATGGACGTCAGCCGGCTCGACGAGATGCCGCCCGGCCGCGAGCCGATCGAGACGCGCGTTGTCTCCGAAGACCGGCTCGACGAGGTGATCAACGCGATCGGCCGCCATATGGCCGACGGCGGTCAGGCCTATTGGGTCTGCCCGTTGGTGGAGGAAAGCGAGAAGAGCGACCTCGCCGCAGCGGAGATGCGCGCCGAGACGCTGCGCAACCGCTTCGGCGAGCGGATCGGCGTCGTCCACGGCCGGATGAAGCCCGCCGAGAAGGACGCGGTGATGGAAGCCTTCTTCGCCAACCGGCTGAGCGTCCTCGTCGCGACCACCGTGATCGAGGTCGGCGTCGATGTCCCCAATGCGACCCTGATCGTGATCGAGCACGCCGACCGCTTCGGCCTCGCCCAGCTCCACCAGCTTCGTGGCCGGGTCGGGCGTGGCGGCGGTCTGTCGCGCTGCCTGCTGCTGCGCGGTGCCTCGCTGAGCGAAACGTCGCGCGCGCGGCTCGCCCTGATGCGCGAAAGCAACGACGGCTTCCGTATCGCCGAGGAGGATCTGCGCCTGCGCGGCGGCGGCGAACTGCTCGGCACCCGCCAGTCGGGCGAGGTGACCTTCCGCCTCGCGCTCCCCGAGATGCTCGCCGACCTGCTGCAATGCGCGCAGGACGACGCCCGGTTGCTGATCGATCGCGACGGCGGGCTGGAGGGACCAAGGGGGCAGGCGGCGCGCGTGGCGCTCTACCTGTTCGACCGCGATGCCGGGGTCGCGCTGCTGCGATCGGGGTGACGCGCCCAGAGGAGCGTGCCGTATCCTCCCCGATTGTGGGCAGGGCGATCGCATATGAACGATCGAGTGACCCGGACGACTTGCCAAACCCGATCCGTCACCCCGGCCTTGCGCCGGGGTCCCGCTTCTTCGGACGATTCGAAGAAGCGGGATGCCGGATCAAATCCGGCATGACGGGAACGTAAATACCGTCGCAGCACTCCGAATGGTCATCTGCGATTGCCCCGCCCCGCAAGGGGGAGGACAAAGCGGGAGCGCCGCGATCCCGCAGGAACCGCTACCCTGCCATCGCCCCCAGCACGGCATGATAGCGGTTCGCGGGGATCGGCCGCTCCAACTGGCAGCCGATCCGGCCGCCCAGTGCCCAGCGCACGACGACGCGTACGTCGCCGACCGCGGGCAGCCGGATGAAGAGCCAGTCGCCGGCACTCACCGCCACGTCGCTGCGGATCATCAGACCCGACGGCGACAGATTGACGATCAGCACCGTGACGCGACGCTCGTCGGCGAGCATCGCGCTGCTGCGGTGATGCACCTCGTCGCGCGGTTCGCTGCGGTCGTCGGACAGGGTCGCTGCAATCACCACCAGACTCCTCCGAAACGATCCTACTCAAGGCCATTTCGGACTTATCCCTACAGGGTGATGCGTTTACGAGTCCTTACCGCGCGGGGGTGAGCAGCCCGTGCAGCTTCTTGCCCGCCGACACCCGCACCTCGGCCTCGCCTAGCGCGATCGTCGCCGCCTCGTCGCTCACCTTCTCGCCGTCGATGCGCGCGCCGCCACCGGCGATCAGCCGCCGTGCCTCGCCCTTCGACTTGGCGAAGCCGAGCGCGACCAAAGCATCGACCACCGCGATCGACTCGCCGGATACCGCAACGCTCGGCAAGGCATCGCCGCTGGCGCCCTCCTCGAAGGTGCGGCGCGCCGTCTCCGCCGCCTGTTCCGCCGCCGCACGACCGCGGCACATCGCGGTCGCCTCGTTGGCGAGCACCTTCTTCGCCTCGTTGATCTCCGCCCCCGGCAACGCCTCCAGCCGCGCGATCTCGTCGAGCGGCAGGTCGGTGAACAGGCGCAGGAAGCGGCCGACATCGCGATCGTCGGTGTTGCGCCAGAATTGCCAGTAATCGAAATGCGGCAACTGATCCTCGTGCAGCCACACCGCACCGGCCATCGTCTTGCCCATCTTGCCGCCGTCGGCGGTGGTGATCAGCGGCGTGGTGACGCCGAACACCTCGGTGCTGTCCATGCGGCGGGCCAGCTCGATGCCGTTGACGATATTGCCCCATTGATCGCTGCCGCCCATCTGCAACCGGCAGCCAGCGCGCCGCGACAGCTCCAGGAAGTCATAGGCCTGCAGGATCATATAGTTGAATTCGAGGAAGCTCAGCGATTGCTCGCGGTCGAGACGCAGCTTGACCGAGTCGAACGACAGCATCCGGTTGACCGAGAAATGCTGGCCGACGTCGCGCAGGAACGGGATATATTCCAGCCGGTCGAGCCATTCGGCATTGTCGACCATTACCGCATCGGTGGGGCCGTCGCCGAAGGTCAGGAAGCGCTCGAAGATCCGCTTGATCGACGCGACGTTCGCCTTGATGCCATCCTCGCCGAGCAGCTTGCGCGCCTCGTCCTTGAAGCTGGGATCGCCGATCTTGCCGGTACCGCCGCCCATCAGCACGATCGGCTTGTGGCCGGTCTGCTGGAGCCGGCGCAGCAACATGATCTGGACGAGGCTGCCGACATGGAGCGACGGCGCGGTCGGATCGAAGCCGATATAGCCCGGCACCACCGTCTTCGTCGCGAGCGCATCGAGCGCGGCGGCATCGGTGAGCTGGTGGATATAGCCGCGCGAGGCGAGCGTGCTCAGCAGGTCGGACTGGTAGGTCATCCGCGCCGGTTAGCAAGCGACGCGGCGCCCGTCACCCTCCGCAGCTGCGGGATGTCACCGCCTTGGCAATTGGCTCTGCGGATCGACCGGCGTCCGGCCCTTGCGCAACTCGAAATGCAGTTCGGGCTGGTCCGCGAAGCCGGTGTCGCCCGACAGCGCGATCGTCTGGCCGCGCTTGACGCTCTGCCCGCGCTGGACGAGCAGCTTGGCGGCATGACCGTAGACGCTGGTCCAGCCGTTGCCATGGCGGACGATGACGAGCCCGCCGAGCGCGGCGATGCCGTCACCGGCATAAGCGACGACGCCGTCGGCGGTCGCATGGACCGGCGTCGACACCGGCACCGCGATCTTGATCCCGTCGTTGCGTTCGCCGCTCTTGCCCGGCCCGAAGCGGCGGACGACCTTGCCGTCGACCGGCCAGACGAAGCCGCCCTGCAACCGTGCCGGCGCCGCGACGACGGCGGTCGGCGGCAGCACGCGGCCGGGGTTGGCGACCGGCTTCGCGGGGGCCTGACGCGGTGCCGCCGCGGGCTCGCCACCGGTCAGGATGTCGTCGATGTCGAGCTTGAACGCCGCCGCGCGATCGGCACGGCTCGGCGCGGCGCCGGGATCGCCGGGAATCAGCACACGCTGCCCGGCGCGCAGCACATAGGGTTCCTCGAGCGCATTAGCGGCGACGATGCGCGACCATTCGACGCCATAGGCGCGGGCGATGGCGATGCCCGTCTCGCCGGGACGGACGAGGTGATAGCGCCCGCCCGGGATGGTCAGCCGCTGGCCGGCGCGGATCGTATAGGGCGGCGCCAGCCCGTTCGCGCGCGCGATCGCCTCCGATCCCGCGCCGGTACGCTCGGCGACGCGGCGCAGCGAATCGCCGGGCGCGACGACATAGCTCTGCTCGGCGACGACCCGCGCATCGGGCGTGACCGGCCGTGCCTCCCACGCCGGGCGCGCCGTGCGCGGCATCGCCACGTCGCCGCGTGCGGCGGGACGGGTCGGCGGCAGGTGGCGAACGGGCGGGGTGGACCGCGGCGGCGGCGGTTCGTTGCGCGGCGGGGGTTCGCTATACTGTGGGGCGCGTTGCGGCGGCGGCGCGCGCTCCACCGATGGCGGCGCATCGACGCTCGGGATACAGGCGGACAGCGTCAGGCCGGCCAGCGCCAGACTGCCTGCGATCCGCCCCCGCGCCATGCCGTCAGCGCTTGGCTTCGAGCCGGTCGAGCCCGCCGAGATACGGCTGGAGCACCGCCGGCACCGCGACCGAGCCGTCCGCCTGCTGGTAATTCTCCAGCACCGCGACCAGCGTCCGGCCGACCGCCAGCCCCGAACCGTTGAGCGTGTGGACGAAGCGCGTCGCCTTCTCCCCCTCGGCACGGTAGCGCGCGTTCATCCGCCGCGCCTGGAAGTCGCCGCAGGTCGAGCAGCTCGAAATCTCGCGATACGTATCCTGCCCCGGCAGCCAGACCTCGAGGTCGTAGGTGCGCCGCGCGGTGAAGCCCATGTCACCCGCGCACAGCAGCATCCGCCGATAGGGCAGGTCGAGCGCGTCGAGGATGCTCTCGGCACATTGCGTCATCCGCTCGTGCTCCGCCTCGGACGCCTCCTCGGCGACGATCGACACCATCTCGACCTTGTCGAACTGATGCTGGCGGATATAGCCGCGCGTGTCGCGCCCCGCCGCGCCCGCTTCCGAGCGGAAGCAGGGCGTCAGCGCCGCGAAGCGCAGCGGCAGCTCGCCCGCGGGCAGGATTGCCTCGCGCACGATATTGGTCAGCGACACCTCGGCGGTCGGGATCAGCCAGCGGCCGTCGGTTGTGCGGAACAGGTCTTCGGCGAATTTGGGCAATTGCCCGGTGCCGAACACCGCCTCGTCCTTGACCAGTAGCGGCGGCGCCACTTCCTCGAAGCCATGGTCGCGGGTCAGCGTGTCGAGCATGAACTGGCCGAGCGCGCGTTGCAGCCGCGCCGCCGGCCCGCGCACCAGCGTGAAGCGCGCGCCGGCGATCGCGACACCGGTCTCGAAATCGAGGCCGATCGCCGGCCCGATCGCATCATGTTCACGCGCCGGAAAGGCGAAGGCTGGCGGCGTGCCGCGCTGGTGGACGACGACGTTGCCGCTCTCGTCCTCGCCGGCCGGCACGTCGGCGGCGGGCAGATTGGGCAGAGCGGCGAGCGTCGTGTTCAGCCGCTCCGCCGCATCGGCCTCGCCGGCCTCGAGCTGCGGCAGCAGATCCTTGAGCGCGGCGACCTCGGCCATCAACGCCTGTGCGCGCGCCTCGTCCTTCTGCGCCTTGGCCTGGCCGATCTGCTTCGAGAGATCGTTGCGGCGGGTCTGCGCGTCCTGGGCGGCGGCGATCGCGACACGGCGCGCGTCGTCGAGCGACAGTAGCCCCGCGGCCTGCGGGGCGACGCCGCGGCGGGCGAGGGCGGCGTCGAAAGCGGCGGGATCGTCCCGGATGGCGCGGATGTCGTGCATGATCCGGCGGCTATGCCGCCGCGCCCCCGACCGCGCAAGTCGGCAACCCCATCGCCCTCGGCGGCGTTGACCCCCCGAGTCCAACGATCAGGAGTAACCCGATGCAGGTCCCCCACAATGCCTTCGTACTGGTCGCCGACGGCCGCAAGGCCCTGTTCTTCCGCAACGAGGGCGATGCCGAATTCCCCAACCTGCAGGTCGAACACGCCGAGGAACGCGTCAATCCTGCCGATCGCGACCAGAAGACCGATGCCGCCGGCGGTGCCAGCGCGACGCAGATGGGCACGATGGACGAGGTCGATTTCCATCAGCAGGAGGAGGATCGGTTCGCCGCCGACACCGCCGACATGCTCAAGCGCCGCGCGCTTGCCAACGAGTTCGATTCGCTGATCATCGTCGCGCCGCCGAAGACGCTCGGCGAGTTGCGCCGCCATTATCACAAGGAGGTCAGCAACCGCCTCGCCGGCGAGCTGGCCAAGGATCTCACCGGTCATCCGGTGCCCGACATCGAGAAGGCGCTCAGCGCCGCCTGACGACAGCCTGATGCGACAAGGGGTGCCGGACGCGAATCCGGCACCCCTTTGCCTGTCCGTTGATCAGGCCGCCTGTGGCTTGGCGAACCGCTTGCGGGCGATCAGCGCGGCGGCGGCGGCGCCGAACAGCAGCACCATCGGCGGGGCCGGCACCGGCGCGGGCGGACCGCCCGACGATCCCGGCGGTCCCGGCGGGCCGCCGTGATGGCCGCTCGACGTCCAGCCACCGTTCGACGACCAGCCGCCGCTGGTGCTCCAGCCCTTCGAGCTCGACCCGTAATTGTTCTGGTTCTGCCCCTGGCCCTGATTCTGGTTCTGATTCTGGCCCTGGTTCTGGTTTTGCCCCTGGTTCTGGCTCTGGTTGTTGCTGTTGTTGTTCGTGTTGGAATTCTGGTTGTTGTTCGAATTCTGATTGCTGTTGGAATTGTTGTTATTGTTGTTGATGTCGACGTTGGCGCCACCGGTCGAGCTGCTGGTCGACGACGAGCTCGATATGTTGCCCGACGACGAACTCGACACGTTGCCCGACGACGACGAACTGCCCGACGAGGAACTGCTGGTCGAACTCGACCCGCCGCTCGACGTCGACGAGATCACCACGCTGCCGCTCGATCCGGATGATCCGCCGCCGAAGAAGCCACCGCCGAACCCGCCACCAAAGCCGCCGCCGAACCCGCCGCTGCCGCCGACAACCACGGGTACGCCGCCGCCGCCGCCGCCGATGAAGCCTTGCGCCGCGGGCAGCGGCACCGGCACGGGCGCCGCCTGGCTGGCCACCGTCACCACCGCGGGGGCGCAGCTCGTCGTGGTCGTCGTGACGACGCGGCGGCGCACACCCTGGCGCTGCACCGCGGCGACCTGCCGCCGCACGACGACGCGCTTCTTGACCTGCTTGACGTAGACGGGTCGGTTCGGTCGCTCCGCGACGTGCACGGCACCGCCACCGATCAACGCTCCCCCGCATGCGCAAGCGCATAATTTCGCCAAGGCCATCCTTACGGACATAAGGTCTCTTTCTCGTTGCTGGTGGCCATGCCCCAGAATCCCGCTCGCAGCACGGCGGTGCTGCCATAGGACAAAGGGCCAAAGAAACGATTAAGTGCAAGAACCTTCGGCACTTTGTCGCTCCGATATCGCCTTTTCACCGCGCCGATGTGTCGCGATCGCCGTTAACGTACCAGAGTGGAACAGATGTTTGATTCGCCGTTAACCACGGCCGCCCCGTCGCGGCGCGGTCGCATTCTGTCCGCCGGCATGCTGCAATAAAAGAACGCCGAGGCGTACGATTCGGCAACTCTCATCGCTTGTGGTTCCTTTCGGGCGCGATTATAGGCGCTTCAACCATTTGGGGGCGGCCCCGAGGTCATCATGGGGCCGGAGGGAGAGTGGTATGGCAACGCAAGTCAGTCAGATAGACGATGTAACGACCAATCCGCCGGCGGCCAACGATGCCGACGATGGCTATCGACCCAGCAACGACGAACCGTTCATGACGCGGCGTCAGCAGGCGTATTTCCGCAACAAGCTGCTGCGCTGGAAGGATGCGATCCTCCAGGATGCGGCGGGCACGCTCAACCAGCTCCAGGTCGACTCGCTGCGCGAGGCCGATCTCACCGATCGCGCGTCGAGCGAGACCGACTGGTCGATCGAGCTGCGCACCCGCGATCGCCAGCGCAAATTGGTCTCGAAGATCGAGGCGGCGATCCGCCGCATCGACGAGGGCGAATACGGCTATTGCGAAGTGACCGGCGAACCGATCAGCCTCGGCCGGCTGGAGGCGCGTCCGATCGCGACGATGACGCTGGAGGCGCAGGAGCGGCACGAGCGCAACGAGAAGATCTCGCGCGAGGATTGAACCGGCGTGGGCGGTTAACGCTTTCGCCACCATCGGCCATTAGGCGCCGGCGCCTAATCCCGCACGGTCACACAGGCTTCGTTTATGGACAGCTACTCCCACGACCCGTTCGACAAGGCCGATGCGGCCGGTGGGTCGCAGCGCAGCCGTTCGCGCGACAGCCTGTTCCTCATGGCGCAATTGCGCTTCGAGGAAGAGACGACGGTCCGCGACGTACGTGTCCGCAATCTGTCGGAGGGCGGGCTGATGGTCGACTGCGCCCGCGTCAAGGAGCCGGGCACGCCGGTGGCGCTGGAGCTGCGCGGTATCGGCAAGGTGACCGGCAAGGTCGCCTGGTGCACCGAAGGCCGGATCGGCATCGCGCTCGACTCGCCGATCGATCCCAAGAAGGCCCGCAAGCCGGTGAGCGGGGCCAAAGGATAAGGCGGGATCGACCGTCGGGGCATCTGAGCAGGGGTCCTGCATGACCCTGATGCAAAAGGCCCCTCCGCGACGGGAGGGGCCGAAGGGCCTTACAGGCCGCTGAGCTCTTCCTTGAGCTTCAGCTTCTTGCGTTTCAGGTCGGTGAGGATTGCGGCGTCGGGCAACGGGCGGTGGACCTCGTCGGCGATGCGGCGGTCGAGCGCGGCATGCTTGGTCTCCAGTGCCTGTTGATGCGTCGTCTGCATTTCGGTTCCTCCTGATGCATGCGTGTTGGGGGACTGAGTAAACCATCGAAGAGGTTAAAAGTCCTCATCGCAAAGCGACGAACGCGATTAGCCGAGTGGCTACGTGCGACGACTTGGTCCGCGCCCGCGGCTGGGCTAGGGGAGCCACGCAGGCGGCAGGGGATTAGGCATGGACGAAGCACAGATCATCGCCCGGCTCGACGCGCTGCGCACCGAACATCGCGATCTGGATGCCGCGATCGACGCGCTCACCGCGACCGGCGTGCCCGACCAGTTGCAGGTCGCGCGACTCAAGAAGCGCAAGCTGCGGCTGCGCGACGAGATCGCCAATTGCGAGGATCAACTGATCCCCGACATCATCGCCTGAGATTATTTCGTCCCGGACCGAATCACTTCGGCACAATCGGCACAATCGGGACCGTTGCGGCACCTGTCCAAGCCGGGGGGCTTGTGCCACCCAACGGTCATGACCCGCAGCAGCAGCGAATCACGCATCCACGATCGTCTGATCGACTCGCTTTATACCGAGGCGATGCTGCTCGCCGACGAGGCGCGCGACTATTTCGACAGCGAGGGCCGGCTGGAGCGCGAGACGCTCGATCCGCTGATCCGCGTCGGCTTCTCCTGTGAATCGCTCAAGATCACCACGCGGTTGATGCACGTCATCGCCTGGCTGCTCACCCAGCGTGCCATCGACGCCGGCGAGATCAAGCCGCGCGAGGCGCTCGACCCGACGCGCCGGCTCGGCAGCGCGCCGCAGTTCGACGCCGATCTCGTCCGCGCGCTGCCGGTGCGCGCGCAGGGTCTGGTCGCCGCCAGCGCCAATCTCCATCGCCGCGTCGGCCTGCTCGACGATGCGCAGGTGCCGCACCCGACGTCGAGCCCGGTCCACCATCTCCACGATCGTCTCGCGCTGGCCTTCTGAACCGCGGTCTGTCCTACATCGGCGACGCCCGCTAGACCGGTGACATGGCGCGCCCCGTTCTCCTCCAAAGGCCTTCCCTGCCTAGAAGAGAAGGACTGGCGTCATGTCAAAAACGGAAACGATCTGAGCCGATCGTTTCCGTTAAGGTGTCCATCTTGTCCATGTCGTCCAACACGACGCACGGCTCAGCCGAGCAGGCGCGCCTTCGCCGCGGCATATTCCGCCCCGAATCGTGCGACGCGGTCGGCGACGCTCTCGACCTTGTCGATCACGCCGATACCCTGTCCGGACCCCCAGATGTCGCGCCACGCCTTGGCCTTGCTGCCGTCGCCGCCGCCGAAATTCATCGTCTTGAGGTCGCCCTCGGGCAGATTGTCGGGGTCGAGCCCCGATGCGGCGATCGAGCTGCGCAGGTAATTGCCGTGCACGCCGGTGAACAGATTGGAATAGACGATGTCGGCCGCGCGGCTGTCGACGATCGACGCCTTATAATCGGGCGCGGCATTCGCCTCTTCCGTCGCGATGAACGGCGAGCCGATATAAGCGAAATCGGCGCCCATCGCCTGCGCCGCGAGGATCGCGCCGCCGCTGGCGATCGATCCCGACAGCGCCAGCGGTCCGTCGAACCATTGGCGGATTTCCTGCACGATCGCGAACGGCGACAGCGTGCCGGCATGGCCGCCGGCACCCGCCGCGACAGCGATCAGCCCGTCCGCGCCTTTCTCGATCGCCTTGCGCGCGAAGCGGTCGTCGATCACGTCGTGGAGCGTGATGCCGCCCCAGCCGTGCACCGCGGTATTGAGGTCCTCGCGCGCACCGAGCGAGGTGATGACGATCGGCACCCGCCATTTCGCGCAGGTGGCGAGATCCTGTTCGAGCCGATCGTTCGATTTGTGGACGATCTGGTTGACCGCGAACGGCGCGGCGGGCGCCTCGGGATGGTCGCGGTCGTGCGCGGCCAGTTCCTCGGTGATCCGGTGGAGCCATTCGTCGAGCAGCGCCTGCGGCCGCGCGTTGAGCGCCGGGAACGAGCCGACGATCCCCGCCTTGCACTGCGCGATCACCAATTCGGGACCGGAGATGATGAACAGCGGCGAACCGATCACGGGCAGGCGCAGGCGGTCGAAGATCGGGGGTGTCATGGCGGCGGTTTCCTCTCAGGATCGGTTGTTTAGCGCAACCGATCGGCCTGTCCAGCAAGCCCCGTCTTGCCCGCGCCGCCCAAAGGCGTATGGGCCGAATGATACAGTGTTTCCGGAGTGTATCCTTCCATGAAGCTAGCCGTCGCCGCCGCCCTTGCCCTGACCGTTTCCACCCCCGCGCTCGCCGCCGGCAGCCTGCCCGCGACCGTCGTCCCGGTGCTCTACGACATCGACGTCACGCCGAATGCGCAGGCGATGACCTTCACCGGCAGCGAGACCGTCGAGATCGACGTCAAGGCGGCGACCGGGACGATCACGCTCAACGCCGCTGATCTGGCGATCGCCGCGGCGACGTTCGACGGCAAGGCGGTGCCCTTCGCGCTCGACAAGGACAAGCAGCAGCTCGTCCTGACGTTGCCCGCGGTGGCGAAGGTCGGCCGCCACACCGTCGGCTTCCGCTGGAGCGGCAAGATCAACCAGTCCGCCGCCGGCCTGTTCGCGATCGATTACACCAATCAGGACGGGTCGAAGGCGCGGATGCTCGCGACGCAGTTCGAGGCGCCCGACGCGCGCCGTTTCGCGCCGATGTGGGACGAGCCCGCGTTCAAGGCGAAATTCCGGCTGAAGGCGACCGCGCCCGCTGGCCAGCTCGCTTTCTCCAACATGCCCGCCGCCTCGGTGGCGAAGCAGGCGGACGGCACCCAGCTCTATAGCTTCGCCGAGACGCCGGTGATGTCGAGCTATCTGCTCTACCTCGGCATGGGCGATCTGGAGCGCAAGACGGTACAGGCGGGGAACGTCGAGATCGGCGTGATCACCCGGCGCGGCGTCGTCGACCAGGGCGATTACGCGCTCGCCGAGGCGAAGCGGCTATTGCCCTATTACAACAGCTATTTCGGCCAGCCCTATCCGCTGCCCAAGCTCGATATGGTCGCCGGGCCGGGTTCCAGCCAGTTCTTCGGCGCGATGGAGAACTGGGGCGCGATCTTCTATTTCGAGCCCGAATTGCTGTTCGACCCCAAGCGCGCCACCGAAAGCGGTCGTCAGCGCATATTCACCGTCGTCGCGCATGAGATGGCGCACCAGTGGTTCGGCGATCTCGTCACGATGAAATGGTGGGACGACCTCTGGCTCAACGAGGGGTTCGCCTCGTGGATGGAGAACAAGTCCGCCGCCGACCTCAACCCGGCGTGGAAGGCCGATGCCGCTGCGGTATCGACCGATCGCGAGGCGGCGATGGGCATCGACGCGACCGCCGCGACGCATCCGATCATCCGCAAGATCGAAACCGTCGACCAGATCGGCGAGGCGTTCGACGGCATCACCTATTCCAAGGGGCAGGCCGTCATCGGCATGCTCGAATCGACGCTCGGCCCCGACAAGTTCCGCGACGGCATCCGCCGCTACATGGCCAAATATAAGTTCGGCAACACCGTGACCGAGCAGCTCTGGGCCGAGCTGTCGGCCGCGGCCGGCCAGCCGGTGGCGGAGATCGCCCACGGCTATACGCTGCAGGGCGGCGTGCCGCTGGTGACGCTGACCGGGGCGCGCTGCACCGGCGGCACCACCACGGCGACGCTGGCGCAGGGCCGCTTCGGTCTCGACGCGGCGTCGAAGACGCCGCAGACGTGGCAGGTGCCGCTGGTCGTCGCGACGATCGGTAGCGGCGAGACGCGGACGATCGTCACCGGCCCGGCGACCACCGTCTCGGTCAAGGGTTGCGGCACGTTGCTGCTTAATAAGGGCAAGGGCAGCTACACCCGCGTGCTCTACGACCAGCCCGGCCATGACGCTCTGGTTCGCGACTATACGCGGCTGCCGCTCGAGGATCGGCTCGGCACGCTCGCCGACGATTATGCTTTGGCGGCGGGGGGATATCAGGACCTCTCGCGCTATTTCGCGGTCATGGGTCAGGTCGGCGCCGGCGCCGATCCGCTCGAATGGTCGCTGGTTTCCGGCCGGCTCGGCGGGCTCAACGGCCTGTTCGAGGGGACGCCGCTGGCCACGCCGCTGCGCGCGCGCACCGTCGCGATCCTCGGTCCGGTGCTCCAACGCATCGGCTACACCGCCCGGCCGGAGGAATCGCCGCTGGTCGGCAATCTGCGCGAGAATTTGGTCGGCCAGCTCGGCGCCAACGGCGATCCGGAGGTGCTGCGCCAGGCGCGCAGCTACGTCGCCAAACTGTCCACCGACCCGACCGCGATCCCGCCGGCGATCCGCCAGCCGATCCTCGCCACCTTCGCCGCCAATGCGAGCGCGGCGGATTGGGACCTGCTGCTGCGCCTCACCAAGGCGGAGACCAATCCGGTTGCCAAGAACCGCTTCGTCTCGTTGCTCGGCTACGCCAAGGACGATGCGCTGGCGGCGCGCGCGCTGGACTTGCTCAAGACCGACACGTTCACCGCGCCGCAGCGTGCCGCGTTGCTGCGCGCGGTGTCGGGCGAGCATCCCGACATGACGTTCGACTGGGCGGTGGCGAACCGCGCGCTGGTCGAGGGGTTCATCGAGGACAGCAGCAAGGCAAGCTTCATCGTCGGCCTCGGCGGCGGCTCGGTCGATCCGGCGATGCCCGGCAAGATCAATGCCTTCGCCGCGACGATGGCGGAAACCTCGCGGGGTCCCGCCAAGCGGGTGGTGTCGAGCATCGCCGTCCGCAAGGCAGCGGCGGAGCGCCTGCGTCCGGCCGTCCAGACCTGGCTCGGCAAGAGCGCCTGACCGGGCAGGGGGCGGCCTCGCGGCCGCTCCCTCGTCGGATCAACCGCCGGCGCGAGCCGGAATGCCGGTGACTTCCGCCACCCCGTCGTCACCGAGTGCGACCAGCCACGCACTGCCCTCGATGCACCGCACCGCCCATACCGGCTTGCCCTTGCGATCGGCCTGGCGGGTTACCGCGGCGACGCCCTGGCACGGCTGTTTGGCATCGTCGATCGCCCGATAGAGCACGCCGTTGAGCTGCCGTGGCGGCAGCGCGGTGATCTTGGCGATATAGCCGGTCTCCTTGGGTGCGGCGCTGGCGGTATTGGCGGCCTGCGGTTCGGGTTGCGACCCGCAGCCGGTCAGGGCCGCGGCCAGCATCAGCATCAATCCATTACGCATTGCCGTCTCCATCGTCCTGTCCGCCCGAAGATAGGCGGGGGAGGCCGGGATCGACAAGGCTCCGTGTGAGGCTCCGGGGCGCTTCAGCGCCAGCCGGTAATCGCCCGCCCGCGGTCGACGTCGTGGTCGACCACTTGCTGGGTCAGTCGCAGGAACAGCCGCTGCGCCTGCCGCCATGCGACCGCGCCCGCGCGCCGGTCGCGAACGCGATCGCCGACGACCAGCCGGCTGCCCCAATCGTCGACCGCCGCCGCCAGATCGTCGGGCGCGCCGCCGGGGCGGATCACCAGCGAGGGAAAGGGCAGACGCGATCGGGGGGAGGCGAACAGGTCGCCCGCATCGGCCGGCGGCGCGAACAGCAGCGCGCCGGCGACCTTGCGGACGTCGTCGGTCGGCGACAGCCGCGCCCACCATGCGCTCGCCGCGCAGCCCAGTCCCTCGGCGACGATCAGCACGCGCGCATCGGCCTCGCGCACCGCCCGGTCGAGTTTCGCCGCCCAGATGTTGCGCGTCGCCGGCGAGCGCGCATCGAGCGGCACCGCACCCGACCCGCCCGCGGGCCAGCCGAACATGCGCTGCCAGGCGGGCGTCTCCGCCCCGTCGCCGATCGTGACGATCGACAGGCGGGGGTCGGCGAAGGGCAGGGCGGCGATAGCGGTCATGCGCGTCTCACTCCTCAACGCCGGGCGACTCGGCGAAGGTCGAAGTATGAACGCTTCCTGACGGCGAACCAGCCCCGATGCGCTTTGGCGCGCCGAAGCGGGCGGCGGGCGGGACGATCATCGCAGCAGCGGGTAGCCGAGCGCGATCGCATCCCGCTCCGCCGATCGGACGGGCGCCAGTGCACTTTCGTCCGCTGGTACGACATCACTCAGGAACAGCGCGTCGCGGGCGGTCGCGAGCGTCGGATCGGCGATCACCGCCGCAAGCGCTGCCCGGATCGCGGCGAGGTGCGCGTCGGATGTCGCCGCGGCGGTGACGAAGGGCAGCGCGGGGGTGGCGCCCGTCGTCGCGATCACCCGCAGCTGCCCGGTCGACACCGGCTCATGGCGTCGCAGCGCCGCCCAGGTCACGCAGTCGATCGCGGCACAATCGGCCTCGTCGCGGACGATCGCCTCGGCACTGGCGCGGTGGCTCCCCGTCACGACGACCTGCGAGAAGAACGCCGTCGCGTCGGCCAGCGGTGCCACGACGGCGCGCAACAGGTTCATGCCGGTGTTGGAGGCCGGCGCATTGATCGCCGCCCGCGATCCCCGCAAGTCTGCGACGGCATCGATCCGATCCGCCGCCCGTACGACGATGACGCTGCGGTGGCTCGCACCGTCGCAGCCGGGCGCATCATAGACCGGCAGCGCGACCACCCGCACCGCCGGCGCGTCGGCGGCGGTCAACGGATAGCCGCACGCCTGCGCGAACAGCAGGCGAGCGTCGTGCCAGATCGCCTCAACCGATCGCGACCGGTCGAGATCGTCGGGCACGCCGGGAATGCCCGCGACCCGCAGCCGATGTGCGAGACCGCGCCAGAGCGCGTCATTCGCCGTTCGCTGTGCCGGGTGATCGTACATCCCGAGCGACGCGACCAGCGTCACGCCGCTTGATCCGGCCGATAGGCGGGATGGTGCAGATCGTCGTGTGCACGGAACGCAAAGCGACGCAGCACCTCGCCATATCCGCGATAGATGCGGCCGCCCTCGGCGACGAACCGGTCGCGATGCGCGCGGTGGTAGGCGGGCAGGCGATACCACGGCAGGCCCGGGCGCTCGTGATGCGCGACATGAAGGTTGTTGTTGAGGAACAGCAAGGCGAACGGTCCTCCACGCTCGACGATCGCCGCATGGGCGGTGGTTGCGAGATCGGCACGATGCTCGGCATAGCTGCGTAACAGCGTCAACGCGATGCCGGGATAGACGAAGGCGACCAGATAGGTGCCGATCGGCAGGCCGACATGGCCGAGCCACGCGAGCAGCAGCGCCACCCCCGCCAGATGCGGCAGCCAGTCGCGTGCGACCGCGCCTGGCGCGCGCCTCATCCGCCCGATCTCGCCGGCGAGGAACCGCCCGATCACGATCGCCGGTCCGAAGACCAACTGACCGATCAGGGTCGCCTGCATCGCCGCCAGCCGCCGCGCCACGCCGCGACCGGCATGATAGCGCGATTCGGGATCGGCGGCGGGATCGGTGATCGCCCCGCAGCCGTGATGGGCGAGATGCGAGCGCCGGTAGATCGCATAGGGCAGGTACAGGCTCAGCGGCGGCATGCCGATCATGTCATTGAGCAGCCGACGATCGGTCGGATGACCGTGGATCGTCTCATGCTGCAACGACCCCTGCCAGCCGACGATCGCCCCGCCGAGCAACGTCAGTACCGGCAGCGGCAGCAGCGCATGCCAGGCGGTGAGCGCCAGCCACCCACCGTAGACGACGATTGCGACGGCGATCGTCGGCCAGTCGACGGCCGCGGAGGCACGTCGTTGAGGATCGGAGCGAGGCATACAGTCTCCTGACGTTCTCCCATCAATCTCCACGATTTCGATAGGATTTGGCAAGCCAAGGCCTGCTTGTCACGGAGATCGCTCAGCTTGTTGGGTACGGGGCATCGTCAAGCGGCGCTTCCTCGGCTAGCGAACGGCTGCGGCCGTCAATGGCCTCGCGAAGACGGAGCAGACAGACGATGCCGAAGACGTTGGTAACCGGGGCGGCGGGTTTCATCGGCATGCACACGGCGGAAGCGCTGCTCGCACGCGGCGACAGCGTGGTCGGCATCGACTCGCTCAACGA
Organism: Sphingomonas sp. 2SG; assembly: GCF_005503285.1. Lineage (NCBI taxonomy): Bacteria > Pseudomonadati > Pseudomonadota > Alphaproteobacteria > Sphingomonadales > Sphingomonadaceae > Sphingomonas > Sphingomonas sp. 2SG. Next base: position 41,164 of record NZ_SCMZ01000022.1, on the reverse strand, counting down.
TTACTATGATCCGGCCTTGAAGCAGGCGCGTCTCGCCGAACTCACCCGGCGGCATGGCGACCGCTTCACCTTCCTCGCCGTCGATTTCGCCGATGCCGCGACGTTGCGCGATGCGCTGGCACCGCATGCGTTCGAGCGCATCGTCCATCTCGGCGCGCAGGCGGGCGTCCGCTATTCGATCGAGCATCCCGAGGTCTACGGCCAGTCCAACCTCGTCGGTCATCTCAATATCCTCGAACTCGCACGGGCGCGGCGGGTCGAGCATCTCGTCTATGCGTCCTCGTCGTCGGTCTATGGCGGCAACGCCTCGGTACCGTTCCGCGTCGAGGATCGCGTCGATCGCCCGGTGTCGCTCTACGCCGCCACCAAGCGCGCCAACGAGGTGATGAGCGAAAGCTACGCACACCTCTATCGCCTGCCGCAGACCGGATTGCGCTTCTTCACCGTCTACGGCCCGTGGGGCCGGCCGGATATGATGCTGTGGATCTTCACCCGCGCGATGTTCGCCGGCGAGCCGATCCCGGTGTTCAACAACGGCCAGATGGAGCGCGACTTCACCTTCATCGACGATATCGTCGCCGGCGTGATCGCCGCGCACGACCAGCCGCCGCCCGACGACGGGCAGGAAAAGCCCGGCGGCAGCGTCGCGCCGCACCGCCTCTACAATATCGGCAACAACCGCTCGGAGCCGCTCGGCCGCGTGATCGGCTTGCTCGAGGCGGCGATCGGCCGGCCGGCGGTGCGCCGCGACCTGCCGATCCAGCCGGGCGACGTCGTGCGGACCTTTGCCGACATCACCGCGATCGCCGACGATCTAGGCTATCGGCCGACCACGACGATCGACGTCGGCGTGCCGCGCTTCGTCGACTGGTATCGCGCCTATCACCGGCTCTAGAACGCCCCCGCCCATGGCGCTTTCGCCAGCGCCCGGGCGAGATGATCGATCAGCACCGTGACGCGGCGCGGGCGCAGTGGGCTCGGCGGGGTGATGAGGTGGAGACCGAGCGGCGCGACGCTCCATTCGGGCATCGCCACCTCCAGCCGCCCCTCGCGAATTTCGCGCCAGACGAGGAATTCGGGCTGTAGCGCCAGACCTTGCCCGGCGAGCAGCGCCGGGTTGAGCATATCGGCATTGTCGGTCCAGACGCGTACCGGCGGCTCGACCGTCTCCTCGCCGAACTGCGGATGGCCGAAGCGCCAGACGCCGCGGCTCGACTCGCCGGTATAAGCGAGCGCGCAATGGTCCTTGAGCTGCGCGGGGTGGCTCGGCCGCCCGTGCGCGTCAAGATAGGCGGGCGCAGCGACGAGCAGGATGCGCACCGTGCACAGCCGCCGCGCCAGCAGCGAACTGTCCTCCAGCGCGGCGATGCGCAGCGCTAGATCGAAGCCTTCCGCAACCAGATCGACGCGCCTGTCGCTCAGCGCGAAATCGAGGGTGATCTCGGGATAGGCGGCGAGGAAGTCGGGCAGCGTCGCACCGACATAAGCGGTACCGAACGACAGCGGCGCGCTGATCCGCACCAGCCCGCGCGCGACGTCGGATTGCTCCGCCGCCTCGTCCTCCAGCGCCTCGCCCTCCTGCAGGATGCGGCCGGCGCGGGTGAGCGCCGCGCGCCCCGCCTCGGTCAGCGACAGCCGCCGCGAGGTGCGCGACAGCAAGGCGACGCCGAGCCGCGCCTCCAGCCGCGCGATCGCCTTCGACACGGTCGGGTTGGCGAGGCCGAGTGCCTCCGCCGCGCCGGCGAAGGAGCCGCGCTCGGCGACCTTGGCGAAAATCGCCCAGGCTTCAAAGTCGGGAAGGCGACGTGTCATAATCGGCAATGATGAGATGCCATCATTGCCGTTTCGTCAAGTCGCCCGCTCCCCCATCTTGGCCCCAACAGGAAGCGTCCCGGCTTCTACAGGAGACAGACCATGATCGACCGTCGCCCCTTCGCCAGCCTCGGTGGTGCCAACCACGGCTGGCTCGATGCCAAGCATCATTTCTCCTTCGCCAATTACTACGATCCCAAGCGGATGGGCTGGGGCCCGATCCGCGTCTGGAACGACGATACGATCGCCGCCGGCACCGGCTTTCCGCCGCATCCGCATGCCGACATGGAGATCATCACCTATGTCCGCGAGGGTGCGATCACGCATCAGGACAGTCTGGGCAACATCGGCCGTACCGAGGCGGGCGACGTGCAGGTGATGAGCGCCGGATCGGGCGTGCGCCATTCGGAATATAATCGCGAACCCGGCACGACGACGATCTTCCAGATCTGGATCGAGCCCAAGACGCGCGGCGCTGCACCGTCATGGGGCGCCAAGCCCTTCCCCAAGGGCGAACGCGCCGGCACGTTCGTAACGCTCGCCAGCGGCTTCGGCGACGATGCCGACGCGCTGCCGATCCGCACCGACGCACGCATCGTCGGGGCGACGATCAAGGCGGGCGAAACGGCGGAATATGCCCTCGGCGCCGGCCACCATGCCTATCTGGTGCCGGCGACCGGCAAGGTCGAGATCAACGGCGTGACGCTCGATGCGCGCGACGGCGCCGCGATCGTCGACGAGGCGGTGATCCGCATCACCGCGACCGAGGATGCCGAGATCGTCCTGGTCGACGCCGCCTGACCCCGACCGGGGAGCGCGCCTTGCGCTCCCCGGCACTTGCCGCGAAGGGGGTGCGATGAGCGATACCATCCTGATCTTCTACGGATCCTACCGGTCCGACCGGCAGGGCATCCGTCTGGCGCACTATCTGGTCGACGCATTCCGGGCCCGCGGGGCCAATGCTGAGCTGATTGACGCCAAGGCGCTCGACCTGCCGATGCTCGACCGCATGTACAAGGAATATCCCGCCGGCGCGGCACCGGCCGCGCTCGAAGCGCTGGCGGGCAAGATCAAGGCAGCGGACGCCTTCGTGTTCGTCGCCGGCGAGTATAATTGGAGCGTCCAGCCCGGCCTCAAGAACCTGACCGACCATTTCCTCGAGGAATGGTATTGGCGCCCCGCGGCGATCGCGAGCTATTCGGCCGGGCGCTTTGCCGGTGCGCGCGCGGGGCTGGCGTGGCACGGCATCCTGTCGGAGATGGGGATGGTCGTCGTGTCGAGCAGCCTCGCGGTCGGCGGCATCGGCCATGCGCTCACCGCCGATGCCGAACCGGTCGGCGACGGCGGCGCGAGCCTCGCCAAGGCATTCCCGCGCTTCGCCGACGATCTCGCGTGGTGGACCGAGGCGGCGCGAGCGCAACGGGCGATCAAGACGCCGCCCTATTGAGCGTCCGCCGCCTTTCGCGCGGCGCGGAAGCGATGGAGCAGCGGCTCGGTATAGCCATTGGGCTGGTCCACCCCTTCGAACACGAGCGCGCGGGCGGCCTGCCAGGCGAGGCTGCTATCCTCATTCCCGTGCATCGGCCGATAGAGCGGGTCGTCGGCATTCTGCGCGTCGACCTTCGTCGCCATCCGCGCGAAGGCGGCATCGACGTCGGCAGGTGACGCCACGCCATGCAGCAGCCAATTGGCGATATGCTGCGACGAGATGCGCAGCGTCGCGCGATCCTCCATCAGGCCGATGTCGTGGATGTCGGGCACCTTGGAACAGCCGATCCCCTGATCCACCCAGCGCACGACATAGCCGAGGATGCCCTGCGCATTGTTGTCGAGCTCGGCGCGCACCGCGTCCGCCTGCCAGTTGCGCCCGGTATCGGCGACCGGGAGCGTGAGCAGGTCGGCGAGCGGCGCGGGGGTCTCGGCGCTGCGGGCGTGCTGGCGGGCGAAGACGTCGACGCGATGGTAGTGCGTCGCGTGCAGCGTCGCAGCGGTCGGCGAGGGGACCCAGGCGGTGTTCGCACCGGTCTGCGGATGACCGATCTTCTGGTCGAGCATATCGGCCATGCGATCGGGCGCCGCCCACATCCCCTTGCCGATCTGCGCCTTGCCCGACAGGCCGCAGGCGAGGCCGATCTGCACGTTGCGGTTCTCATAGGCGGCGATCCAGGTGCTCGTCTTCATCTCGGCCTTGGGGATCATCGCGCCGGCGTGCATCGACGTGTGCAGCTCGTCGCCGGTGCGGTCGAGGAAGCCGGTGTTGATGAAGACCAGCCGGTGGCGGACCGCGTGGATGCAGGCGGCGAGATTGGCGCTGGTGCGGCGCTCCTCGTCCATCAGGCCGAGCTTGATCGTGTGACGGGGCAGCGCGAGCAGGTCCTCGACCGCGTCGAACAAGCGGTCGGCGAAAGCGGCCTCGGCGGGGCCATGCATCTTGGGTTTGACGATATAGATCGAACCGGTGCGGCTGTTGCGACCGCGATCGTGGAGCGCGATCAGTGACGTGACGATCGCGTCGAGGATGCCCTCGGGCGCGTCGCTGCCGTCGGGCAGGCGGACCGCGGGCGTGGTCATCAGGTGGCCGACGTTGCGGACGAACAGCAGGCTGCGGCCGGGCAGCGTCAGCGTGCCGCCGTCGGGGGCGGTGTAGATGCGGTCGGGGGCGAGCGTGCGGGTTTGTGTCGCGCCGCTTTTAACGAAGCTGGCGGTGAGGTCGCCCTGCATCAGGCCGAGCCAATTGGCGTAGGCGGCGACCTTGTCGTCGGCGTCGACCGCCGCGACCGAGTCCTCAAGGTCGCAGATCGTGGTGAGCGCGCTTTCGAGGCGGATGTCGGCGATACCGGCGGGGTCGGTGGCGCCGATCGGGTGGGCGCGGTCGATCACCAGCTCGATGTGCAGGCCGTGGTGGCGGAAGAGCAACGTGTCGCCGGCGCGGCCGACGCGCTGCGCGGGGTCGGCGAGCACGGGATCGCCGCCCGTCCAGTCGGCCCAGCGGCCGCTGGCGAGCGGCACGGCTTCGTCGAGGAAGGCCTTCGCCCAGGCGATCACCTGCGCCCCGCGTGCCGCGTCGTAGCCGCCGGTGGCGGGCGTGCCGGGGAGCGCATCGGTGCCGTAGAGCGCGTCGTAGAGGCTGCCCCAGCGCGCGTTGGCGGCGTTGAGGAGGAAGCGGGCGTTGAGGATCGGGACGACGAGCTGCGGCCCCGCCATCGTCGCGATCTCGGCGTCGACGCGCTCGGGGTCGATTTTGAAGGGGGCGGGCTCCGCGACGAGATAGCCGATGTCGGTCAGGAAGGCTTGGTAGGCCGCCGGGTCGAAGTCGTTGGCGCCATGCCAGCCGTCGATCGCCGCCTGGAGTCGGTCGCGCTCGGCGAGGAGGGCGCGGTTCTCGGGGGCGAAGCGGGCGAAGAGCGCGGCGACACCCGACCAGAAGGCGGCCGGGTCGAGGCCGGTGCCGGGAAGGGCCCTTTCCTCGATGAAGGTCGCCAGCGGGGGGGCGATGACGAGGCCGGCGCGGTCCATAACTTCTCTATCCTCTCGCATAGGCCGTGAGGCTAGACCCAAGGTCGGCCGTTCGCTAGCCATGAAGATGTTGAAGCAGTTTATCCTGTGAGGAACGAATGGCGTTCGATCCGGACTATGCGCTGTTCGTCGCGGTGGCGGCGGGCGGCAGCCTGTCGGCGGCGGCGCGCAGCCTGCACATCTCGCCGGCCATGGCCTCCAAGCGCTTGCAGCGGCTGGAGAACAGGCTGGGCGTCCGGCTCGTCCACCGGACCACGCGGCGGCTGGCGTTGACCGAGGCCGGGGCGCGGTTCCGCGACGATCTCGACGCGGTGCTCGCCGCGCTCGGCGAGGCGGAGGCGCGGGTGACCGGCGCCCGTGGCGAACCGGCGGGGCCGCTGCGCGTGTCGGCGCCGACGTCGTTCGGGCGGCTGCACGTCGCCCCGCATCTCGGCGCGTTTCTGGCCGCCTATCCCCGCATCGATCTCGCCTTCGACCTCAGCGACCATTTCGTTGATCTGCTCGGCGAGCGCGTCGATTGCGCGATCCGGATCGCGGGGGCGGTGCCGGGGACCGTCGTGGCGCACCGGCTCGGCGAGAGCCGGCGGGTGTTGTGCGCGGCGCCGGCCTATCTGGCCGAACACGGCGCGCCGGGGCGGATCGGCGATCTCGCCGGCCATCGCCTGCTCGCCGCCGACGGGCAGATGCCGTGGCGGCTGGTCGCCGCCGGCAAGACCGTCGCGATCGAACGCGCGAGCCATGTGCGGACCAATTCGAGCGAGATGATCCGCGAACTGGCGCTCGGTGGCGTCGGGATCGCATTGCGGTCTTTGTGGGATGTCGGCGACGCCTTGCGCGACGGGCGGCTGGTCCGCGTGCTCGACGCGTGGGAGGGATCGGCGGAGGTCGGCATCTATGCGGTGCACCTGCGCAGTCCGGCGGTACCGGCGGCGGTGAGCGCCTTCGTCGCCTTTCTGCGCGAGACGATCGATCCGCGGCGCTGGGAGGTGATGACGCCGGCATGACGCCGAATTCATGGAACATGACGGTTGCGTCACGGCTTTTCCCAGCAAGGTTTCGTTACAGGAGTTCGCCATGAAGAGTCTGATGTTCCTCGCCGCCGCCACCGCGCTCGTTGGCGCACAGCCGGCGCTCGCCAAAGGCTGTATCCGTGGCGCCGCCGCCGGCGGGGCCGCCGGCCATTTCGTCGGCAAGGGCCATGCGATGATGGGCGCGGCCGCCGGCTGCGTCGCGATGCACCACCATTATGCCAAGCAGGCGCGCGCGCAGAAGGCCGCGGCGAAGCAGCGCTGAGCGTTTCACCCGGCGTTTCGGGGTGAGGACGACCCGGACAGCGCAGGCCGTTCCGGGTCGTTCGTGTTTTCGGGCTCGGGTGTCACCGTGCCTCGACACGCTCGGGACTGACGGTGGGGTCGTCGGCGTAAGAAGAAGGGTGGTTCGCGCAGAGGCGCAGAGACGCGGAGGTGTTCCGCTCGCCGCGTCAGCGGCTTTCTCCATCTGCCATGAGGAGAAAGGACCGCGTTGGCTGAAGCGGATTATCTCCGCGTCTCTGCGCCTCTGCGCGAACAAAATCTTCTCCAGAGGGCATCCACAGCGCAGAGCTTCCGCCTAGCTTTTCACCCGGCCGCTCAATTCGGTGCCGGCCTGCGGGTCGAACCTCGCATTGACGAAGATCACTGACGGTGGAGTGATCGGCGTAAGAAGAAGGGTGGTTCGCGCAGAGGCGCAGAGGTGTTGCGCTCGCCGCGTCAGCGGCCCTTTCCATCGGCCATGAGGGAAGGGACCGCGTTTGCCGCAAGCGGAACACCTCCGCGTCTCTGCGCCTCTGCGCGAACAGAACCTTCTCCAGAGGGCATCCACAGCGCGGAGCTTCCGCCTAGCTTTTCACCCGGCCGCTCAATTCGGCGCCGGCCTGCGGGTCGAACCGCGCATTGACGAAGATCGCGATCAGCGAGATCGCCGTCACCGTCCAGAAGGCGAAGGTGAAGTCGGGGAAGGCCACCGCATCCGCCCCGCGCCACAGCATCGAGACGTGCAGCGCGGTCGCGCCGATGCAGATGCCGAGCGACAGCATCAGCTGCTGGAAGGTCGAATAGAAGCTCGTCGCCGCGCTCATCCGGTCCTTGGCGATCTCGTCATAGGCGATGGTGTTGTAGGCGGTGAACTGGAACGACATCAGGAAGCCCGACAGCACCAGCACCGCGAACACCGCGGGCAGCGGCCAGGCGGGATCGAACAGCCCGCAGCAGGCATAAGCAGCGGTGCCGGCGACGCCCATCACGACGAGGCTGTTGCGGAAGCCGAAGCGTTTGAGGATGCGCCGCGCCACGCCCTTCATCCCGAACGAGCCGATCGCCGAGGCGACGGTCATCGCGCCGCTCTGCGCGGCGGTGAGGCCGAAGGCGAGCTGCATCATCAGCGGCAGCAGGAAGGGCTGCGCGCCCTGCGTGATCCGCGCCAGCGAACCGCCGAGCACCGACAGGCGGAAGGTCGGGATGCGCATCAGCGACAGATCGAGGATCGGATGCTCCGTGCGCCTGGCGTGGCGCCAATAGCCCAGACCGAAAACCGCGCCGGTGGCGATCAGCGTTGCCGCCAACCGGCCCTCGCCGGGGCGGCTCGCCATTTCAAACCCGAACAGCAGGCAGCCGAGCGCCGCGCCCGACAGCAGGAAGCCGAGCGGATCGAATTTGTGCGGCGTGTCCTCGCGCACGTCGGCGATGAAGCGGCCGACGAGGACGATGCCGGCGATGCCGATCGGCAGGTTGAGCCAGAAGATCCATCGCCAGTCGAGATAGGTGACGATCAAGCCGCCGACCGGCGGGCCGACGATCGGCCCGATCAGCGCCGGCATGATGAGCCACGACATCGCCGACACCATGTCGCGCTTGGCGACCGAGCGGAGCAGCACCAGCCGCCCGACCGGCATCATCATCGCGCCGCCGATCCCCTGCAGGAAGCGTGCGGCGACCATCATCTCGAGGCTGGGCGACAGGCCGCAGGCGAGGCTGCCGACGACGAACAGGCCGATCGCGGCGCGGAACACGCGGCGCGCACCGAACCGGTCCGCCATCGTCCCCGAGGCGGGAATGAACATCGCCAGCGCGAGCAGGTACGAGGTGAGCGCGATGCTCATCTCGGGCGCGCGCACGCCGAAGTCGCGCGCCATCGTCGGTAGCGCGGTGGCGAGCACGGTGGCGTCGAGATTCTCCATGAACATCGCGGTGGCGATGATCAGTGCGACGGTGCGATAGTTGCGCGTTGGTTGTTCGCCGCCGCTGTGGTCGGCGGTCTGCGCGATATCGTCGCCGGCGGGGACGATGCCGTCGCGCACCTCCGCATTGACCGAGGCGATCCCGCGCCGCCGCGGCCTGAGATAGAGGCGCGGATCAAAAGCGGCGGGAAGGTGCAGGTGCATGCGAAGGGTAAAGCTTTCTCGCTTGGTCGGCCTCTCCGGAAAGAGCGTGGCCGAGTCTCGCGGGCGGGGCCTTCGCTGTTTTCCATATAGGGACCGGCGGGTGGTATTGAAGTTTTTCAGCGCAGTTTTTGTCGTTTCCGGGGGTTGAGACCGGGTGCGCATCGCTGGTGGAGCAGCACTGTGCTCCTGCGAAAGCGGGAGCCTATGGTCAAGCAGAGCGACGGGTGCCGGCGATCGGGACTCCTGGGCTCCTGCTTTCGCAGGAGCACTGGCATCGTTTCGCCGAGGTCTCTGTTAGCCGAGCGTCTTGGCCGCGGCGAGCGCGCGCTCGCGGCCTTCGCGGTGACCGATGACCTTGGCGGGATAGGCGTCGGGACGGACGCCGTGTGCGTCGGGATCGTGGATCGTCTCGTCGGACAGGTCGGCCAGTTCCGGCACCCATTCGCGGATATAATCGCCCGCCTCGAACTTCTCGGACTGGCTGAGCGGCGCCATGATCCGGCCGAACATGTTGGCGTCGACGCCGGTGCCGGCGATCCACTGCCAGTTGACCGAATTGTTGCCGTAGTCGGCGTCGATCAGGCAGTCCCAGAACCAGCGCTCGCCCTCGCGCCAGTCGATCAGCAGATGTTTGACGAGGAAGCTGGCGGTAATCATCCGCACGCGATTGTGCATCCACCCCGACTGCCAGAGCTGGCGCATGCCGGCGTCGACGATCGGATAGCCGGTGCGGCCCTGCTGCCACGCCTTCAGATCGCGCTTTGCGACGGCATCGTCGCGCCACGGCAGCGCATCATATTTGTGGCGGCCGTTGACGCTGCCGTAATCGGGGAGCGCGAGCAGCACGCCTGCCGTGAAGTCACGCCACGCCAGTTCGCGCAGGAATGCCGCCGCCTCGGCATCGTGGCCGAGCGCATGATAGACGGTGCGCGGCGACACCTCGCCATGGTGGAGGTGCGGGGAGAGGCGCGACGTCCCCTCTTCGGACGGCAGGTTGCGGCGGCGGTCGTAGGCGGCGACCTCGTCGGGGAAATCCTTTGCCTTGGCGAGCGCCTCCGCCTCGCCCGGCGTCCAGTCCTTGGCGAAGGCGGTCGACCAGTCGGGTTTGGTGGGCAGCAGGTCCCAGTCGGCAAGCGCGTCGCTCTCGGGCCAATGCTCGGGGGCCGGGATGGTCCGCGGGACGGGCAGCGGCTGCTCCGGCGGCAATTGCGCCTGCAACGCGCGCCAGAAGGAGGAGAAGACGCGGAACGGCGTGCCGGCGCCGGTGGTGACGTCCTCGACGCGCGACAGGCGGTTGCCGTCGTAGAGGTCGAGCATGTCGTCGAGCGCATCCTCCTGCTTGCGCCACCAGGGTTCGTAATGGCGGATCGCGTGGATGCGGGTGGCGCCGGTGTCCGCGAGCAATTGCCTGAGGATCGCGACGGCGTCGCCGCGGCGCAGGATCAGGCGGCTGTGCTTGGCGGCGAGATCCTTGCCGAGCGAGTCGAGGCTGTGATGCAGCCACCAGCGTTGCGCGCCGCCGATCCGCCATTGGCCGGGCGCGTCGTCGTCGAGGATGTAGACGGGGATCACCGGGCCGGCATGCGCGGCGGCGACGAGGGCGGGCTGGTCGTGGAGGCGCAGATCCTGGCGCAGCCACAGCAGGGTCGTTTCGGTCATCGCGGGGTGAAGCGTTCGGGTGCGGGCCGGGGTTCCGCGCTGCAAAGAGTAACCCACTGGGCTCCCGCCTGCGCGGGAGCACTGGCTCTCGTCCGGCGGCATCCCATCCCGGACGTGCCGGATTTGGCGTGCTAGGACGGCGTATGACTGTCGGGACGAAACGATGAAGCGGATCATGATGGCGGCGACGATGCTCGGCGCCTGTTCGCCCTCCGCACCTGCGCCGAGCGCGCCGCGGCTGCCGGTGGCGATCCGCGGCGCGGAGCAGATGACGCTGGTGCGGGGCGCGGCGCTCGAACGGCTGGTGCGCGGCAGCGTGCAGACGCGGGACGGGGCGGTGCCGCCGGTCGAGCGCTTCGCCGCCGTCGGCGAGGACTATACGCTGCGCTACAATGACAAGCCCGATTCGGCGGGACGCTATCGGGTGACGCCGGACCGGGTCTGCCTGCGTTTCGCGGGGGATCGCAGCATCTATTGCCGCTTCTACCTCGCCGATCGCGCGGGCAGGATCTGGATGGCGGAGGACGACCGCGACTATCCGCTGCACGTCGCCGCGGTGACGGTGACGCGGGAGCGGTGAGCATACCAAGTCCCCTCTCCCCGCGGGGAGAGGGGATGATGGATCACGCCATCATCGACGGGCCGGCGATGACCTTGTCGAGCGTGACCGGATATTCGCGGACGCGCACGCCGCTGGCATTGTAGACCGCATTGGCGATCGCCGCGCCGACGCCGCACAGGCCGAGCTCGCCGACGCCCTTGGCCTTCATCGGCGACGACATCGGATCGACCTCGTCGAGGAAGATCACCTCCTGATGCGGGATGTCGGCATGGACCGGCACCTCATAGCTGGCGAGATCGTGGTTGACGAAGAAGCCGAAGCGCTTGTCGACCGCCAGTTCCTCCATCAGCGCGGCGCCGACGCCCATCGTCATCGCGCCGATCACCTGGCTGCGCGCCGACTTGGGATTGAGGATGCGCCCCGCCGCGCAGACCGCGAGCATGCGGCGGATGCGGATCTCGCCGGTATAGGCGTCGACGCCGACCTCGACGAAATGGCCGGCGAAGGTCGATTGCTGTTCCTTCTTGGCGAGATCGCCGAACTCGATGCTGTCCTCGGCGGACAGGCCGGCATCGCCCGCCGCCTGCGCCAGCGGCACGCTGCGGTTGCCCGAGCGCACCTTGCCGTCGGCGAATTCGACGTCGGCGGAGTTGAAGCCGAGCTTCTGCGCCACCGTCTCGCGCAGCTTCATGCAGGCGGCATAGACGCCCGCGGTCGAGCTGTTGGCGCCCCATTGGCCGCCCGAGCCGGCGGCGACGGGGAAGCTGCTGTCGCCGAGCAGCACGTTCACCTTGTCGAGCGTCACGCCCATCACCTCGGCGGCGGTCTGCGCGATGATCGTATAGCTGCCGGTGCCGATGTCGGTCATGTCGGTGGCGACGGTGACCATCCCCTTCTTGTCGATGCCGACGCGCGCGCCCGACTTCATCGTGATGTTGTTGCGGAAGCCCGAGGCGACGCCCATGCCGACCAGCCAGCGCCCGTCGCGGACCGAGCGCGGCTTGGCCTGACGCTGCGACCAGCCGAACTTGTCGGCGCCGAGACGCAAGCATTCGACGAGCTGACGCTGCGAGAATTTGCGGCCGGGCTTCTCGGGATCGAACTGCGTGTCGTTGACGATGCGGAACTGGACGGGGTCCATGTTCAGCTTTTCCGCCATCTCGTCCATCGCGACCTCGAGCGCCATCAGGCCGGGCGCCTCGCCGGGCGCGCGCATCGCATTGCCTTCGGGCAGGTCGAGCACGGCGAGCCGCATCGAGGTCAGGCGGTTGGCGCCGGCGTACAGCAATTTGGTCTGCGACACCGCGGTCTCGGGGCCGCCGCCGGGCAGATCGCCCGACCCGCTCTCATGCGCGATCGCGGTGAGCTTGCCGTCCTTGCCGGCGCCGAGGCGGATGCGCTGGCGCGTCGCCGGGCGGTGCGTGGTGTTGTTGATCATCAGCGGGCGTTGCAGCGTCACCTTGACCGGGCGGCCCGCCTGTTTCGCGCCGAGCGCCGCCAGCACCGCATCGGCGCGGACGAACAGCTTCCCGCCGAATCCGCCGCCGATATAGGGCGAGATCAGGCGGACATTGTCCTTGGGGATGCCGAGCGTCTTGGCGACGTCGCCCTTGCCCCAGGCGATCATCTGGTTCGACGTCCACAGCGTCAGCTTGTCGCCGTCCCAGCGTGCGATGCTGGCATGCGGCTCCATCATCGCGTGGCTCTGGTCGGGCGTCTCGTAGACCGCGTCGAGCTGGACGGGGGCGGCGGCGAAGGCCTTTTCGAAATTGCCGACGCGGTCGATCGGCGGGGCTGAGCTGCCCTCGCCGCTGCTGTCGCCCTTCAGCGGGGCGGTCTTGAGCGCGGTGTCGAGGTCGAAGCGACCCTTCTCGCGCGCGTAATCGACGCGGATCAGCGCCGCGGCGGACCGCGCCTGTTCGAACGTCTCGGCGACGACCAGCGCGATCGCCTGATGATAATGGTCGACCGCGGGGCCGCCGAGCAGCTTGGCGGTGTTCATGTCGCCCTTGCCGAGCGCGCCCGCGGTGTCGGCAGTGACGATCGTCAGCACGCCCGGCGCGGCCTTCGCCGCGGCGAGGTCCATCGACGCGATCCGACCCTTGCCGATGCCGGCGCCGAGGACATAGCCGTAGGCCGCGTCGGGGACGACATCGTGGCGTTCATAGGCGTAGGGCGCGGTGCCGGTGGTCTTGAACTTGCCGTCGATACGATCGGTGGGCTTGCCGATGACCTTGAGCTGGTCGATCGGATTCTGGCCCGCGGGCTGGTCGAATTTCATGCTGCGTCTTTCGCTTCGGCCAGCACTGCGGCGAGCGTGCGCTCGACGAGGGGCACCTTGAAGGCATTGTCGGCGGTCGGGCGGGCGCCGGCGAGCAGGCGACCGCTCACCGCCTTGGCACCCTGCGGCAAGGCGGCTTCCGCCGCCTCGACGCGCCACGGCTTGGGGGCGATGCCGCCGATCGCGACATGGCCGCTGCCGTCGCGCTGGACGATCGCCGCCACCGAGACGAGCGCATAGGCGTAGGACGCCCGGTCGCGCACCTTGTGGTAGATGTGCGTGCCGCCGACCGGCTTGGGCAGCGTCACCGCGGTGATCAGCTCGCCCGGTTGCAGGTTGGTGTCGATATGCGGCGTATTGCCCCACAGGCGATGGAAATCGGCGATCGGGATGCGCCGCGTCTGGCCGGACGGCTGGACCGTTTCCACCGTCGCGTCGAGCACGCGCATCGCCACCGCCATGTCGCCGGGATAGGTGGCGATACAGGCATCGCTGGTGCCGATTATGCCGAGCTGACGGCTGTAGCCGCCGATCGCGGCGCAGCCGGTGCCGGGCTTACGCTTGTTGCACGGCTGGTTGGTGTCGTAGAAATAGGGGCAGCGGGTGCGCTGGAGCAGATTGCCGGCAGTCGTCGCCTTGTTGCGGAGCTGACCGCTCGCCCCGGCGACGATCGCGCGGGTCAGCACGCCATAGTCGCGGCGGACGCGGGCGTCGGCGGCGAGATCGGTATTGCGCACCAGCGCGCCGATGCGCAGGCCGCCGTCGGGCGTCGGCTCGATCTTGTCGAGCGCGAGGCGGTTGACGTCGACCAGATGCACCGGCTCCTCGATCTGGAGCTTCATCAGGTCGAGCAAATTGGTGCCGCCGGCGATGAACTTGGCGCCGGGCTTGGCCGCGACCGCCGCGGCGGCCGCTGCGGGCGTCTCGGCCCGCTCATAGGTGAAGGCCTTCATGCTTTTGCCCCCGCGACGTCGGACATCGCTTCGATGATGTTGGAATAGGCGCCGCAGCGGCAGATGTTGCCGCTCATCCGCTCGCGCATCTCCGCCGCCGAGGCGGTCGGCTGGCCGACGATATCGGCCTGGACGTGGCTGGGAACGCCGCGCTTGATCTCGTCGAGCACCGCGACCGCCGAACAGATCTGGCCGGGCGTGCAATAGCCGCACTGATAGCCGTCATGCTTGATGAAGGCGGCCTGCATCGGATGCAGGTCGTCGGGCTTGCCGAGCCCCTCGATCGTGGTGATCTCGTCGCCGTCGTGCATCACCGCGAGGGTCAGGCACGAGTTGATCCGGCGGCCGTCGATCAGCACGGTGCAGGCGCCGCACTGGCCGTGATCGCAGCCCTTCTTGGTGCCGGTCAGCTTCCAATGCTCGCGCAGCGCGTCGAGCAGGGTGGTGCGGGTGTCGAGATCGAGCTTGCTGGTGCGGCCGTTGACCTTGAGCGTCACCGGCACCGTCGGCACCGGCGCGCGATCCTGCATCTGCGGCGTCGCCGCTTCGGCCGGCAGCGCGGTCGCGGCAACACCGACGGTCCCGACCGCGATTACCCCGCGGCGGGACATCTGAAATTCATTCTGGCGCATAGGGGCCCCCGTGATGCTGTCGAGCGCCGGGACCTCTATGATCCCGATCGTCCGTCGGCTCCGGTGGGGCTTATCCTGCCTTATCCAACCAAAGCAAACGCTTGGGGAGAGTACGCGGCAGGATAGGTCCGGGTTCCACCTAACGCAGGCGAAACCCGGACTTTCGCATCAGAAACCGATGTGCGCGCCGGCCGAGAGGACGACGGCATGCGCGTCCTGCAACGTGCCGTTGGTGAGCACCGGCGTCTGTACCAGCGTACCGGCATAAGCCGCGGTACGGCGATCGATCGTCGTGTCGGAGAAGTCGACGTAGTTCGCCGCGAGATCGATGCCGATCTTCGGCGTCAGCTGGAAGGTGCCACCGGCGCCATAGTTCCAGCGGTTCGCGTCGGGCACGCGTGCGTCGCGCAGGCCGTCCTGCGTCGGCGTCGTCGCCCGCTGCACACCGGCGCGGAGCGTCAGCTTCGGCGAAACGGCATAATCGACGCCGCCGGCGAGGCTGTAGCTGTCACGATAATTCTCGGGCAGTGCGGTGTTGAGCGGCGCGCCGAGGCGGATCGCGTCGAACTTGCTCCAATTGTAGCGGACTGCCTGGCCGTTCAGCGTCAGCTGCGGCGTGGCGCGGATGCGCGCGCCGACGATGACCTGCGCCGGCGTGTAGAAGCTCGCCTCGACATCGTTGACGGTGCGGTTCTGCGTGGCAAGCGGGCCGACGAGGCCCTCGACCAGCAGGTCGCCCTTCAGCGTATGTTCGATGCGCGACTTGTAGCTGACGCCGACGGTCGCCCAATCGTTGTGCATCTGCATGCCGGCGGTCCAGCCGAGATCCCAGCCGTCACCTTCCAGCTTCTGGCGGCCGTCGGCAGCGGTGGTGAGGTTGGGCAGGTTGTTGCCGAGGCTGGCATAGACGTGCTCGACGTTGGCGGCACCGCCGACGCGCAGCCAGTCGGTCAGCGCGATGGCGATCGACGGCTGGATGTCGATCGTCTGCAGCTTGGTGCGGGTCGCGCTGTAGCGGGTCCAGCTCGTCGAATCGTAATCGGTGGTGAAGCTGTAGGGCGAGGTGACCGCGAGGCCGATCGCGACCGGGCCGAACGGCATGGCGATCGCGCCCGACGGCAGCAGACCATTGTCGATCGGATTACGCGCGACCTGATCGCCGCCGACGGCCGCGAAGTTGGTCGGAACCTGGCACGACACGCCGGCCGGACGGCAGATCAGCGTACCGTTGTTGACGACCTTGCCGCGCGGCAGGATGCCCGAGGCGTTGATCGCGGCTTCGCCATTCTCCATGCCGGCGATCGACGCCGGGTTCCACCACAGTGACTGCGGACCGGTGTCGGCGACTTCGCCCGAGAAGGCACGGCCGGCGCCGCGCGCCGACTGTTCCTGCAGGTAGAAGGCCTGCGCGTGCGCGACGGTGGCGAAGCCGAACGAGCCGAGCACGGCGGTGGCGAGCAGGGAGGTCTTACGAAGGGTCATGGGGGTCTTCCTTAAGCGAACTGGGGGCAAACACGTTGGACGGACACGCTTTTAGCGGATGCGGGTCCAGGTCTGCGTCTTGCACAAGGGGACGAACACGCAGCCGCGGACCTTGAGCGTGTTGGCGTCGACCGGCGTCACCTTCGCCTTGTAGGTCTTGCCGTCGTCGGGATTGTAGATCTGGCCACCGGACCAGCCGTCGCGGTCGGCGGTGAAGCCGCTGATCAGCAGCAGGCCCTTGAGCGGGCGGCTGCGCTGCGCGACGTTCTGGTTGTTGGCGTCCTTGAGGTCGGGCTGCTGGCGAAGCAGTTCGGAGGTCAGCAGACGGCCGCAGATCGACGCGCCGCAGCGCTGGATCTCGACGATGCCGTTCTTCGTCTCGGTCTTCCAGCGGCCGATCGCCGTATCGGCGGCGGGGGCAGGGGCCGCTGCGAGCAGGGCGCCGAGCAAAAGCAGGGACATGATGATTCTCCTCTCCGGGATGCACGCTAACAGCCGCATGCATCGAATAAGCCTTCCAAAAGCTTTCGCGCCGTATCCGTACGGTCGCGGTGTGTCGCCATCATTGCCGGTCGACGATGAACGATGACCTAATGGCTAACAGGATGCCGTATACGGCAACCTGCGGCCCGCCTAAACCGCTGGCGTCGGGTGTCAAGCAGGGGTTGCTTGGTGGTGGCCGGTTTTCAGGGACGTGCGGCGTGGGGGCCACGGACCCGATCGCTGGCTTGCGAGCATTGCCGCTGTCCGAGGCTGGCGAGATGATGCTCGATCGGCATCCTCGTCAGGTTCGTCACCCCGGACTCGTTCCGGGGTCCACCGGTCAACGGGCGAACGGTGCTCACTCTAGCCGTTCTCCTCGCCGCGGAGTGGACCCCGGAACAAGTCCGGGGTGACGGGGTGAATCCGGGAAGCCCGGACCTAGTCGAACACCTTCGTGTGACTGTCCCGAGCAACCGGTAACGGGATCACGATCAGTTCCGCAGTGGCTTACCCGTCGTCAGCATCTGCTGGACGCGTGCCTGCGTCCGCGGGTCCTTCACCGCGGCCATGAAGCCTTCGCGTTCCAGCGTGAGGAGGTCGTCCTCCTGCACGATGTCGACCAGATCGGCGTCGCCGCCGGTCAGCACCATCGCCAGCCGCGCCGAGACGATCTCGTCATATTCGGTCGCCAGCCCCTTCTTGCGGAAGCCGTCGACGACGCCGGCGATGCCGACGCGGCCGCTCTCGCCGGGCAGGCGGAAGGTCGGCTTCTCCGGCGGCGCATAGCCGTCGACCAGCGACAGCGTCTTGGCCTTGGCGTCGGCGAGCAACCGGTCGCGGTTCATCGTGATGCCGTCGCCCGGCCGCAGGAACATCATTTCCTTGGCGAGCGCCGCCGACTTGGAGACCTGCGCGGTCGAGATCGTCTCGAACGCCTTGGCGACCGCGGGCATCGGCCCGCGCGGCATCATCGGCGCCTTCGCCATACGGTCGAGCATCTCGCCGTTGCCGCCCCAGCCGGGCAGCAGGCCGACGCCGCATTCGACGAGACCGACATAGGTCTCGGCATGCGCCTGCACCGCGTCCGAATGGAGCAGTACCTCGCAGCCGCCGCCCAGCGCCATGCCGGCGGGTGCCGACACGACCGGGAAGGGGGCGTATTTGAGCGCCTTGAGCGCCTGCTGGCCGCCGGCGATCAGCTTCTCGATCTCGCCCCACATGCCCGCGGCGACGGCGAACATCGCCATGCCGAGATTGGCGCCGGCCGAGAAGTTCGAGCCTTCGTTGTAGATCACCAGCGCCTTGAACCGCGCCTCGACGATCGGGATCGCCTGCTGGATCAACGCCATGATCTCGCCGTCGAGCGCGTTCATCTTGGTGGTGAATTCGAGCGCGGCGACGCCGTCGCCGATATCCCAGAGCGCTGCGGAGGCGTTCCTGACGATCGGCTCGGCACCGAGCTTGATGTCCTCGAGCAGCACGACGCCCTCGCCGCGCACGACGTCCCGATACTCGCCGGCGAGGGTGAGGAACTGGCGCTTGCCGTCGACGACGCGGTAGAAGGGACGGTCGCCCGCGGTGTCGAGGATCGTGGGGACGCTGCGGCCCTCGTCGCGCAGCCGCGCGGCGAAGGCGGCGGCGCCGATCTTGTCGATCAGCTCGAACGGCCCGAACTTCCAATTGTAGCCGAGCTTCATCGCGTCATCGATGCCGACGATATCGTCGGCGGCCTCGCCGACCAGCATCGCCGCATAGGACAGCGTCTTGCCGAGGATCTCCCAGGCGTAATCGCCGACCTTGCCGGGTACGGCGATCAGCGCGGCGAGGTCCTTCTCGGCCTTGGGCGGCAGCGCGGCGGGCTTGACCCCCTCGCGATAGTCGCCCGTGGCGAGATCGAGCGCGAGCTTGGTCCTGGTCGCCTTGTCGAAGCGGTAGAAGCCGCCCTTGCCCTTGCGGCCGGTGAAGCCGTCGGCGATCATCCGGTCGACCAGCGGCATCGGCCGCACCGTGTCGAAATAGGGATCGCCCTGCGGCAGCGTCGACGACAGGCTCTTCGACAGGAGCGGCATCAGGTCGACGCCGACGAGATCGACGAGACCGAAGATGCCGGTCTTGGGCACGCCCATCGGCCGGCCGCCGATCTGGTCGGCCTCCTCGACGGTGAGGCCCTGGTCCATCGCGGCGTTGATCGCGACGGCGAGCCAATAGGTGCCGATGCGGTTGGCGATGAAGCCCGGCGTATCCTTGGCGCGGACGATGCGCTTGCCCATGAACCGGTCGACGAACGCCTCGACCTTTTCCGCCACGGCGACGTCGGTGTGTTCGCCGCGAACGATCTCGATCAGCCGCATGTAGCGCGGCGGATTGAAGAAATGGGTGATGAGGAAGTCGGCCTTGAACTGGTCCGAACGCCCCTCGACCAGATGGCCGAGCGGGATCGTCGAGGTGTTCGACGACACCGCGGTGCCGGGGCGCTTCAATGCCTCGAGCCTGGCGTAGAGCGACTGCTTGATATCGAGCCGCTCGACGATCGCCTCGACGATCCAGTCGCATTCGGCGACGCGATCCAGATGATCGTCGATATTGCCCGTCTCGACCAGCTTCGCCGCGCCGGTCGACATGAACGGCGCGGGATCGGTCTTGAGCATCCTGGCGACGGCACCCTTGGCGACCGCGTCGCGATCGTCACCGTCGCGCGCGGGGATGTCGAGCAGCAGCACCGGGATACCGGCATTGGCGACCTGCGCGGCGATGCCGGCGCCCATCACGCCGGCGCCGATCACGCAGACTTTGCGAATAGCCTCGGCCATCATGCGCGCTCCAGCACCGTGGCGATGCCCTGACCGCCGCCGATACACTGGGTCGCGAGCGCATAGCGCCCGCCCTCGCGCTCGAGCAGCGCCGCGGCCTTGCCGACAATGCGCGCACCGGTCGCGCCGAGCGGATGGCCGATCGCGATCGCGCCGCCGTCGAGGTTGATCGTCTCGTCCTTGAGACCGAGGTCGCGGATGCAGGCGATCGCCTGGCTGGCGAACGCCTCGTTGATCTCGACCACGTCGAGGTCGGCGACCGATACGCCGGCGCGGGCGAGCGCCTTCTGCGAGGCGCTGATCGGGCCGAGGCCCATCGTCTCGGGCTCGATCCCCGACACGCCGACCGCCTTGATCCGGGCGAGGATTTTCAGGCCGTGCTTCTTGGCGAATTCCTCGGAGGTGACGAGCACCGCCGAGGCGCCGTCGGTCAGCGGCGACGAGGTGCCGGCGGTCACCGATCCGTCCTGGCTGAACGCGGGCTTGAGGTTGCCGAGCGCCTCGACGGTGGTGTCGGGGCGGATCGTGCCGTCCTCGCTGACGGTGCCCGCCTTGGTGGTGATCGGCACGATCTCGTCGGCGAGGCGGCCGTCGGCGCGTGCCGCGGCGGCCTTCTGCTGGCTCTTCACCGCGAACGCATCCTGCTCGCCGCGGGTGATCTGGTATTTGGTCGCGACGTTCTCGGCGGTGTCACCCATCCCCATGTAGGCGCCCGGGTTCGCCTTCGCGAGCGCCGGGTTGGGGAGGGGGTTGTAGCCGCCCATCGGGATGCGGCTCATCGATTCGAGGCCGGCGCAGATGAACGCCTCGCCGGCACCGATCTGGATCTGGCCCATCGCGATATGGATCGCGCTCATCGACGACCCGCAGAAGCGGTTGACCGTCATGCCGCCGACCGACAGCGGCAGATCGGCGAGCAGGCCGATCAGCCGCGCGACGTTGAGGCCCTGTTCGCCCTCGGGGAAGGCGCAGCCGAGGATGATGTCCTCGATCTCCGAGGCGTCGACGCCGGTCTTCTCGATCAGCCCGCGGATCGTCTGCGCGGCGAGGTCGTCGGGCCGGACGCGGGCGAGCGCGCCCTTGCCGGCGAGGTGGAAGGGCGAGCGTGCATAACCGGCGATGACGACGTTGGTCATGAAATCCTCTCTTTTGCGGGCAACCGAGGCTTGCGGGATGCCGTATAGGTGCGATACCTTCCCATTACGTCAAGTGGCACGAGCGGACAATATGCTCGATGGTGAAGATGAGAGGATGGACGGATGAGCGACGACGCGAGCCGAGACACGAGCACGACCCTTGCCGCGCCGCTGGCGGTTCGGAACGGCGTGCCGCTGGTCGCACAGCCGCGGCTGCTCGGTGATCTGCTCGCCCGGTCGGCGACGCGCTTTCCCGATCGACCGGCGGTCGATTTCATGGGGCGGATCACGACCTGGGGCGCGCTCGCCGCCGATGTCGATCGTGCCGCCGCGGCGTTGCAGGCGCTCGGCGTCGTCAAGGGCACGCGCGTCGCCCTGTGCCTGCCCAACACGCCTTATTATCCGGTGCTGTTCTACGCGACGCTGAAAGCGGGCGGCATCGTCGTCAACGTCAATCCGCTCTACGTCGAGCGTGAGCTGACCCATTTGATCGAGGATTCGGGCGCCGAGATCATCGCCACCTGCGACATCGCCGACATCCAGGCGCGCGTGCTCAAGGTCGCGGGCGAGACGGGCATCCGCCACGTCATCAGCTGCCCGATCGCCGACGTTTTGCCGGGGCTCAAGAAGTTCGGCTACAAATTGGTCAAGCGCAAGGAGATCGGCCGCGCGCCGGCGAGCGCCCGCCACCTCTATTACGCGGCCTTCATGGCGAAGGGCGGCACGCCCAAGCCCGTCGCGGTCGACCCGCACGAGGTCGCGGTGTTGCAATATACCGGTGGCACCACCGGCGTGCCCAAGGCGGCGATGCTGAGCCACGCCAATATCGTCGCCAATACCGACGCGATGCTGGTCCATTGCGGCGGCGAGGTGCCCGATCAGGATCGCGTGCTCGGCGTGCTGCCGCTGTTCCACGTCTTCGCGCTGACCAACGTGCTGACCTTCTCGACGCTGGTCGCCGCCGAGATGATCCTGCTGCCGCGCTTCGAATTGAAACAGTTGCTGGCGACGCTCAAGCGCACCCGCCCGACCTATTTCCCGGCGGTGCCGACGATCTACAACGCGCTCGCCAATCTGCCGGCCGGGCAGCGTCCCGATTTGTCCGCGATCAAGGTCTGCATCTCGGGCGGCGCGCCGCTGCCGGTCGAGGTGCGTCACGCCTTCGAGGCCAATACCGGCGCCAAGCTGGTCGAGGGCTATGGCCTGTCCGAAGCCTCGCCGATCATCACCTGCAACCCGTTCGAGGGGGTGAACAAGGAAGGCTCGGCCGGCCTGCCGTTCCCCGGCACGACGATCGAGATCCGCGACCGCGGAGATCCGACGCGGATCGTGCCCGCCGGCGAGAAGGGCGAGATCTGCGCCCGCGGCCCGCAGGTCATGGCGGGCTATTGGCACAAGCCGGCGGAGACCGCGGCGGCGTTCGCCGACGGCGCGTTGCGCACCGGCGACGTCGGCTATCTCGATGCCGACGGCTATCTGTTCATCGTCGACCGGATCAAGGACATGATCCTGTGCGGCGGCTACAACGTCTATCCGCGCGTCATCGAGGAGGCGCTGTACGAGCATCCCGCGGTGGTCGAGGCGGTGGTGATCGGCGTCGCCGACGCGCATCGCGGCCAGGCGCCCAAGGCGTTCGTCGTGCTCAACCCGCCGGGCGCCGCGACGCCGACCGAATTGCGCGATTTCCTGCGCGACAAGATCAGCAAGATCGAGCTTCCCCGCGAGGTCGAAATCCGCGACACTCTGCCCAAGACCTTGATCGGCAAGCTTTCCAAGAAGGAGCTTGTCGAGGAGGAACTCGCCAAGGCGGCGCGATAAGCCGTCGGGCAGGGGTAGGCGTCGGGGAGCGGATGATGGACGAAAGCGGAGACCTGCAGGGAATCCAGGAGGTGGCCGACATGCTCGGCATCACCGCGCGGACGCTGCGCTTCTACGAGGACAAGGGCCTGATCGAGCCGTCCCGGATCGGGACGACGCGCGTCTACCGCCGGCGCGAGATCGCGCGGATGCAGCTCATCCTGCGGGGCAAGCGGCTCGGCTTCTCGCTGACCGACATCGCCGAATTCCTCGACCTCTACGACGCCGATCCGCAGCATCTCGAACAGATGCGCGCGCTCGCCGAACGGGTGCGCCAGCGCATCACCGAATTGGAGCAGCAGCGCGACACGCTCGACCAGACGCTCGCCGACCTCGCCAAGCTGGAGGGCGAGGCGCTGGCCCGCGTCCATGCGCACGAACCCGAAGGGCGCCGCGCCGCGGGGTAGATATCGCGCGAAAGCAAGGCCGTGCGTGACGATGGCCGGGCTGCGCGGCGGAGCGGCGGACCAGCTTCTTGCCGGCGGGGAATTGATGTTCTGGCAGAAGGGGGACTATAGGCAGCGCCACATCCCCCAGGACCGTTGAGGTAATACGTGGCCAAATCGCCTGCTCCTCCCGCCGTACCGCTCACCAATCGCGAGCGTCCCGCCGATCCCAAGCCGTTCGAGGCGACCAAGGAGCAATTGCTCGACTTCTACAAGCACATGCTGCTGATCCGCCGGTTCGAGGAAAAGGCCGGCCAGCTCTACGGCCTGGGTTTCATCGGCGGTTTCTGCCACCTCTACATCGGTCAGGAAGCGGTCGCGGTCGGGCTGCAGTCGGCGCTGGACGGCGACAAGGACTCGGTGATTACCGGCTATCGCGACCATGGCCACATGCTCGCCTACGGCATCGACCCCAAGGTCATCATGGCGGAGCTTACCGGCCGCGCCGCCGGCATCAGCCGCGGCAAGGGCGGTTCGATGCACATGTTCTCGACCGAGCATAAATTCTACGGCGGCCACGGCATCGTCGGCGCGCAGGTGTCGCTCGGCACCGGCCTCGCCTTCGGCCACAAGTACAGCAACGACGGTGGCGTCTGCCTCGCCTATTTCGGCGACGGCGCGGCCAACCAGGGCCAGGTGTACGAGAGCTTCAACATGGCCGAGCTGTGGAAGCTGCCGATCATCTTCGTGATCGAGAACAACCAATATGCGATGGGCACCAGCGTCAATCGCGCCTCGGCCGAGGACCAGCTGTATCGCCGCGGCGAGAGCTTCCGCATCCCCGGCATCCAGGTCGACGGCATGGACGTGCTCGCCTGTCGCGGTGCCGCCGAGGAGGCGCTCGCCTGGGTGCGTGCCGGCAAGGGTCCGGTCATCCTCGAGATGAAGACCTATCGCTATCGCGGCCATTCCATGTCCGACCCCGCCAAATATCGCAGCCGCGAGGAAGTGCAGGGGGTGCGCGACAAGTCCGATCCGATCGAGCACGTCAAGAAGCTGCTCGAAGCGCAAGGGGTGGGCGAGGCCGACCTCAAGACCATCGAACAAGAGATCCGCAAGACCGTGAACGAAGCCGCCGATTTCGCCGAAAGCACGCCCGAGCCCGACGAGGCCGAGCTGTATACCGACGTGCTGGTGGAGACGTACTGAGATGGCAATCGAGATCAAGATGCCCGCGCTGTCCCCGACGATGGAGGAGGGCACGCTCGCCAAATGGCTCGTCAAGGAAGGCGACACCGTCAAGTCCGGCGACATCATGGCCGAGATCGAGACCGACAAGGCGACGATGGAATTCGAGGCGGTCGATGAAGGCACGATCGGCAAGATCGTCGTCGCCGAGGGCACCGACAATGTGAAGGTCGGCGACGTCATCGCCGTGCTGCTCGAGGACGGCGAGAGCGCCGATGCGGCGACCACCGCCGGCGCGACCGCGGGCGAGGGCGCCAATCCGGCGCCCAAGAACGAGGCGACCGATCAGGCCGCGCCGCCGATCCCCGAGGGCGCCGCGGCGGCCGAGCAGGAGAGCGGCACGCAGAAGCTCGTCGCCTCCGCCGAGAAGAAGGGCGTTCAGGACCCGGCGATCCCCGAGGGCACCGAGATGGTGAAGACCACCGTCCGCGAAGCGCTGCGCGACGCGATGGCGGAGGAAATGCGCAAGGACGACCGCGTCTTCGTGATGGGCGAGGAAGTCGCGCAATATCAGGGCGCCTATAAGGTCACGCAGGGGCTGCTCGACGAGTTCGGCGACCGCCGCGTCATCGACACGCCGATCACCGAATATGGCTTCGCCGGCGTCGGCACCGGTGCGGCGATGGGCGGCCTGAAGCCGATCATCGAATTCATGACGTTCAACTTCGCCATGCAGGCGATCGACCACATCATCAATTCGGCGGCCAAGACCAATTACATGTCCGGCGGCCAGATGCGCTGCCCGATCGTCTTCCGCGGCCCCAACGGCGCGGCGAGCCGCGTCGGCGCGCAGCACAGCCAGAATTACGCCCCCTGGTATGCCAGCGTCCCCGGCCTGATCGTCATCGCGCCCTATGACGCGGCCGACGCCAAGGGCCTGCTCAAGGCGGCGATCCGCTCGGAAGACCCGGTCGTCTTCCTCGAGAACGAGCTGATGTACGGCCGCTCGTTCGACGTCCCCAAGCTCGACGATTACGTCCTGCCGATCGGCAAGGCCCGGATCATGCGCGAGGGCAAGCACGTCACTCTGGTGAGCTATTCGATCGGCGTCGGCCTCGCGCTCGAAGCCGCCGAGACGCTGGCGGGCGAGGGCATCGAGGCGGAGGTCATCGACCTGCGTACGCTGCGTCCGCTCGACAAGGACACGGTGCTCAAGAGCCTCGCCAAGACCAACCGCCTCGTCGTGGTCGAGGAAGGCTGGCCGACCTGTTCGATCGCGTCGGAGATCACCGCGATCGTGATGGAAGAGGGGTTCGACGACCTCGACGCGCCGGTGCTGCGCGTCACCAACGAGGACGTGCCGCTGCCCTATGCCGCCAATCTCGAGAAGAAGGCGCTGATCGACGCCAAGCGCGTCGTCGCCACGGTGAAGAAGATCGTGTGATCGCACCGCCGATCCCGGCATGGCCGGGGTCGACACCGATCAAGGGAAGGCCGGGCGATCGCCCGGCCTTTTTTGTGAGAGCTTCGCCCCGCCGGGGGCAGATCGTGCGCTCAGCTCGCCGTATACAGATCGCAGAACGATTGCGTCGCGGCCGGTGACGGATTGTAGATCTGGCTGAAATCGCGGCGGTCGCGCACAATGTAGGAGGCGGTATAGCGGATCCGCGTCACCGCCGCGCCGCCGGGCACCCACGCCGAGCTGAACACCGGTCGATAGTCGTAGCTGACCTCGATATACATCACGCCCGATCCGACCGGCGCATTCACCTTGGTCCCGCTGCTGTCGCCCATGCCATTGGGCATCGACACGCCGACGCTGGCAGGGCTCGTGCCGATGCCGTCGCCGCGATCCATCGTGCCGTTGGTGCGGTCGTAGCTGGAATCGTAGCCGGTCCCGCTCCGCTTGCCGAGGCAGCGCTGCCAGTGGAGATACTGGCTGCCTGCGGTCTGCTGTTCGAGGCTGGAGATGGTGATCCGGCCGCGATTGGTGAGGTCGAGGGGCGCACCCTGCAGACGCGCCGAGGTGAGCACGTCGTTGATGTCGGCCTCGCGCAGCTGCGTGATCCCGCTGTTGCTCATCAGGCCGACGCGCGATGCCGTATCGGCGAGGTTGAGCGCGACCTGGCTGACGCGCAGATTGGTGATCGCGAGCCATGCCATCTCCGTGCCCCACGCGCCGACGCCGAGCACCAGCGGCAGCGTCAGCGCAAATTCGAGCAGGGCGAGGCCGCTCGTCTCGGCGGCGAGCCGGCGGGTCGCCCGCGCAATTCTTGTCGGCGTCATCACGGGCATACCAATTGCGCGGTCGGACCAGCCTGTGTGGCATAGGGCTGGTTCTTGAGGATCGTCGTCGCGCTGATCGTCGCGCGTCGCGACCAGCCGATGATGGCGGCGAGCGGGAACAGCCGGTTGAACTGCACCGTCATCGTGTAGACGACGACGTCGTTGGCGCCGCCCTGACCCGCGATTCCGGGATCGAGGTCGCGCGTGCCGTTGCCGTTCACGTCCGTGAAGCATTCGGTGGCCGCGTCGTAGACGCCGTTGTTGTTATTGTCCTGGAACGGCTCGGCCGCGATATAGCCGAACTGGCCGAAGCTCTTGCGCGACGAGGTGCCGGTGGCGGTCTTGGCGAGGCTGTTGATCTGGCTCATCACGCGCTGATCGAGCGTCGTGCCGGCGGTGTTCGAGGCATTGTTCTGGATCGTGCCGTCGCGGCCCGCCTTCTGCACGGCGCCGGTGAGCACGGCCTGCATATACGCCTGATAGGCCAGATCGCTGAGCCCCATGATGAGCAGCAGCATGACCGGGACGACGATCGCGAATTCGATGATCGTCGCGCCGCGCGTGTCCTTCGCAAGGTGGCGGAGCCGCGGCCTCACTGGCTGATCCTCAGCATCGCGAGCCGTTGCGCGATCGTGCGGAAGGCGCCTTTCACCGCGTCGGTGCTGCTCGCCTGGAACGCCTGGCCGGGGGACGCGCAATAGGTCAGGTCCGGGGTGATGCTCGTGCCGAGCGCGACGACGAAGATGCTGATGCCGCGCTTCTTGGCAGCGTCGCATTCGATGCGGAAGCGCGCGGTGTGATTGGCATAATCCTGATTGTCGTTGTTGGCGCCGCCGGTGCGATTGTCCCAGTCCTCGATACCATATTGGCCGTAGATCTGACCGTTGGGCGACATGGTGCCGTCGGTCATGAAGACGATGTTGCGCGACGGCGCAGGCCGCCCCGGTCGCGCGGTGGTATCCGCGGCGAACACGCCGTTGGGCGACAGCATCCGCAGGCCCCAGATCATGCCGACGTCGTGATAGGTCCCGCCCACCGCCTTGAAGTCGCTGTTGTAGACGTAATCGTTGACGTCCTGTGCGCTCATGACGGTCAGCCGCTGCGCCTGCATGCCGCAGGCGGTGTAGGCGCTGTTCGCCAGCGCATAGCCGGCGCGATAGCTGTTGCTGTAGTCGTTGGTGTTCTCGTCGTTGATATCCTGGAAATTGCTGTTGTTGCGCTGGTAGACGACGTCCGCCCACATCGGCCGCCACTTGTTCGTCGCCGCCGCGGGGATGATGTCCGGGTTGAGATCGTCGGGAAGCGCGTTGACGTCGAACGTGGCGCTCTTCGAGGTGTTCAGTTCCTCGATACAGCCCTTCCAGCTCGACGTAGAACCGTCGAACCGCGTCGGATCGGCGACGGTGCTGCCGTTGATGGTGCCGAGCAGCTGCGAGACATCCCATTGCACCGGCTCGTAGCGCCAATAGGGGCGGAGCGGCTGTTGCCAGCCGGAACAGGTCCCGCCCGACGAGGACGTCCAGCTGACGTTGTAATATTTCATCGCCTGCGGATAACTGGTGTTCCAATTGGGGCCGCTGGTGATGAAGCCGGTCGCCGGGTAGCGCTGTGCAACGCACATCGCCTTGGGGATGTTGGACAGCGAGAAGGAGGTGGCAAGCAGCTGATAGGGGGCGTAATCGCCAGGCAGCATCTTGTCGCTGCCGCCCCAGCCGACCGCGCCGATCAGCGGCGAGAGGTGGCGGCTTTGATAGGTCCAGCTCTGTTGCAGATATTGCGACGGGATCAGCCGGCCAACGTTGACCGCCGAGGCATAGGGTACGAAGCCATAACGGATGCGCGTCGACGGATCGGTGCTCGACCGCATCGTACTGTCGAAGAGCAACACCGACTGGCGAAGCGATTCGATCTTCGAATAGGTCATGTTGGTGCCCAGACCATAGGCCGGTTTCTCGGTGGCGTTGCCGCAGGTCGCGGGGTCGGAAGGGTAACAGTTCATCGACCCGGTTATGTCGAGCACGAACATGACGTCGGCATCGCCGACGTCGAACACCGCCTGGCAATTGACCGTCAGCGGCCGCGCGCTCACGCCGAAGAACTGCATCAGCGCCATCGGCACGGTCGCCGAGGCCGTGCCGCTGACCGCATTGGCCACCCCAACGGTGGTATTGACCGACGCCTTGCTGGTCGAGAAGCTGACGTTGCGGTTCTGATACCAGCCGGGACGGAAGTTGTTGTTGAAGAAGGCCGTCGCCTGCTGCTTTGCGGCATCTTCCAATGGCGTCGACATCTGCGTGTCGGTCATCGCCTTGCGGCCGGCGAGCACGCCCGCGTCGCACGCCTGCTGGAGGCGGACCTTAACGACGTATAGACGTGCCATATCGACCGCCGAACCGGCGAAGCCGATCAACGGAATCAATGCCGCCGCCATGATCGCCAGCGTGTTTCCGCGAATGTCGCGGCGGAGTCTGGTCAGCAGACCCATAGGGGAGGACGACCGCGACGTGTGCATGGCCAAAACCGGCTCTCGTTTGTTCTATTGGACAATCCCAGTTAACCCGCCGGTATGAAATCGCAGTCAAACGGCATGGTTAATCAAAGTTTGCAGACGAACGACACAGCGGCCGCGCCGAACGGGGATCGATCGTTGGCGATCCTCGCAGTGCCGTCGCGCCACCGCCCGGCGATCGAGACGCTGCTCGCGCTCGACGCCCGGCTGGCCGGGATCGTCCGTGCGACGCGCGAGCCGATGGTCGGGCAGATGCGGCTGACCTGGTGGCATGAGGCGCTCACCAAGCTCGACGGCGCGCCGGCGCCGGCCGAGCCGCTGCTCCGCGACGTCCAGCAACATCTGCTGCCCGCGGGCGCCAGCGGCGCGCGGCTCGCCGGGATGATCGACGGATGGGAGGAGTTGATCGTCGCCGACGCGCTCAGCGCCGAGACGCTGGATCGCCACGCCGAGGCCCGCGGGGCCGGGTTGTTCGCCGCGGCGGGAACGGTGCTCGGCGCCGACTCGCCGCTGCTCGTGCCGGCGGGGCGGGGCTGGGCGCTCGCCGATCTCGCCGGGCATCTGTCCGCGCCGGCGGCGGCCGGGCTGGCCGCGGATGCTGCACGGCGCGAGTTGTCGCATGCTTTTTCAGCACCTTGGCCAGCAAAGCTGCGCCCGATCGGTGTATTGAGCCTGATCGCGCGGCTCGATGCCACCCCCGGATCGGCAATTGCCAAGGCTTTGAAGGTAGGGCGGTTTAGAATAACCGGACGATGAACATTTGCGACGATCGTTCGCCATGCTAGCCTCGACTTGCAACGAGGGACTCGGCAATGCGACGACGGGTGATGGCGGAGGTGGCGTTACTCGCCGGCTGTAGCGTCGCATTGGTCGCGGTGGTGCATGCGGACCGGCCGCCGACCGTGCTGCCGGCCGAAACCAAGCACGTGCCGGTGTGGTCGGCGGCATCGCCGGATGCCGCGGCAGTCGCCCATGCCGTGCTCGCGGCGCATGACCGCGATCACGACGGCGTGCTGTCGCGCGACGAATATCGCGCCGCCATGCGGGCGGGATTCGCCCGGCTGGACGGGGATGGCGACCGCCGGCTCGATCTCGGGGAATGGGCGGATCCGCAGTTCGACGCGGCGGATCACGATCGCTCGAGCACGCTCGACGCAGATGAACTCGGCAGAAGGCTCGACCCGCACCGCGATGCGGTTCGGCGCGCGGACGACCGCCGGCTGGACCCGCCGCAGGGTTTGTCGCTGGGATGATCGATGGCGAAGGGGGGCGCGTGATGTGGCGATATTGGGCGATCGGTGCGGCGGTGCTCGCGGCGGTGGCGGGCGGGGCGATGCTGCTCGGCGGATCCGGGCGGCCGGCGTTGCTGCCGGCGCAGCCCGCGGCGCAGGCCGCCGCGGCGCCGGCGACGGGGGCCGCCGATGCCGACCCGGTGCCCGAAGCCTCCGAGGCAACGCGCGAGCAGAAGCGCTTCGCGCGCTACGATCGCGATCAGGACGGCAAGGTCACGAGGGACGAATATCTCGCCAACCGGCGCAAGGGCTTCGCCAAGCTCGACGTCAATGGCGACGGCCGGCTCGACTTCGACGAATGGGCGGCGAAGGCGACCGCCAAGTTCGTCGCCGCCGACCATGACAAATCCGGTGCGATGGACGCCGCCGAATTCGCCACGACGGCGGTCAAGCGGAAGCCATCGTCCCGGCCGAAATGTCCGCCGACGGCTGCGGCGCCGGCGGAGGAGAGTTGAGCCAGCCGGCGAAGGCGGTGCGCGCGCGATCGGTGTACATCCGCTTGCGGTCGGCCTTCTTGGTGCGGCCGGGGATCGGCGGCATCAGCCCGAAATTGACGTTCATCGGCTGATAGGTCTCCGCCTCCGCGCCGCCGGTGATATGGCCGAGCAAGGCACCCAGCGCAGTCTCGACCGGCGGCGGCGCGAGCGTCTCGCCCGCCAGCTCCGCCGCAGCGAAGCGGCCGGCGAGCAGGCCGATCGCGGCGCTCTCGATATAGCCCTCGCAGCCCGTGATCTGGCCGGCGAAGCGCAGGTTGGGGCGGCTCTTCAGCCGCAGCGTCGGGTCGAGCAATTCGGGCGAGCGGATGAAGGTGTTGCGATGCAGCCCGCCGAGGCGTGCGAATTCCGCATTCTGCAGGCCGGGGATGGTGCGGAACAGCCGCACCTGTTCGGCATGCTTCAGCTTGGTCTGGAAGCCGACGATGTTCCAGAGCGTGCCCTGCGCATTGTCCTGGCGAAGCTGGACCACCGCATAGGGCCAGCGGCCGGTACGGGGATTGTCGAGCCCGACCGGCTTCATCGGGCCGTAGCGCAACGTGTCGAGCCCGCGCTCGGCCATCACCTCGATCGGCATGCAGCCCTCGAAATAGGGCGTGTCCTTCTCCCAATCCTTGAACTCGCTCTTCTCGCCGGCGAGCAAGGCGGCGTGGAAGGCGAGATATTGCTCCTTGTCCATCGGGCAGTTGATGTAATCCGCCTCGCCCTTGTCCCAGCGCGACGCCTTCCATGCGACGTCCATGTCGATCGTGTCGGCGTGGACGATGGGGGCGAGCGCATCGAAGAAGGCGAGCGCCTCCGCGCCGGTCGCGCCGCCGATCGCCTGCGCCAGCCCCGCCGCGGTGAGCGGCCCGGTGGCGAGGATCGCCGGCCCGTCCGGCAGCGTGTCGACGCGTTCGCGAACCAGCGTGACGTTGGAATGATCGGCGAGCGCCGCGGTGACGCCGGCGGAATAGCCGTCGCGGTCGACCGCCAGCGCCGACCCGGCGGGGACGCGATGCGCGTCCGCCTGGCGCATGATCAGCGAGCCCATCGCGCGCATCTCCTGGTGGAGCAGGCCGACCGCATTGGCCTCCGCATCGTCGGAGCGGAAGCTGTTCGAGCAGACGAGTTCGGCGAGATGATCGGTCTGATGCGCGGGCGTACGCTCGCCCGAGCCGCGCATCTCCGACAGGCGGACGCGATAGCCCGCCTCGGCGAGCTGCCAGGCGGCTTCCGAACCGGCGAGGCCGCCGCCGACGATATGGATATCATGGGTCATATGGGTGCCTTAAGTGGAATCAATATCCAGTCAAATTCCTCCCCCGCCAGGGGAGGTGGCGCGGCGAAGCCGTGACGGAAGGGGAGGACACGGAACCGACGTGTCGCTTACCTCCCCCTCCGTCATGCCTGCGGCATGCCACCTCCCCTGGCGGGGGAGGAATTCGGTGGACCCCTGCATGCCGATCGATGCCGGGGCGGCGGGCAACGCGGCGGTCGGCTCGTGCGTTCGGCCGGCATGACCACGATCTACACCATCGGCTATGAGGCCACGACGATGGCCGATTTCCTCGCCGCCCTGAACCGTGCGGGGGTGAAAAGGGTGATCGACGTGCGTGCGCTGCCGCTGTCGCGGCGGCCCGGCTTCTCGAAATCCTCGCTCGCCGCCAGCCTCGCCGAGGCGGGGATCGGCTATGTCCACCTCAAGGCGCTCGGCACCCCCAAGCGCGGGCGCGACGCCGCCAAGAAGGGCGACGTGGCGACGCTGGAGGCGGTATATGAGGAGCAACTCGAACTGCCCGAGGCGCAGGCGGCCGCCGCCATCATGCTGGGATTGGCCGCGGAAACGCCGAGCGCGCTGCTCTGCTTCGAGCGCGACCCGAAACATTGCCATCGTACGCTGCTGCTCGACGCGGTCGGCGAGGGGGCGGAGGTTGTCGACCTGTATACATGAGCTGGGGCTTTTGCCGCCGTTGGCATTGAGCTTGTCGAAGTGCTCTTGAGACTTACTTGCCCTTCGACAGGCTCAGGGCGAACGGATTGAGGGTGGGGCCGCTCACACCTTGCCCGGTACCGCTTCCCCCAGCCGCCGCACGCGCCGGATGCGGGGCTCGCGGTCGATCTCCGCCTCCGCGCGGATCGACTGGCGCAGTTCGTCGCGCTTCTCGTGGATCGAGGCGATCACCGGTCCCATCGCGACGCCGAGGTCGACCAGCACCGCCTCGGACAATTGCAGTGAGCTTTCCAGCGTCTCGGGCACCGCGTCGGTCACGCCGGCGCGATAGAGTTCGGCGGCATGGTGCGGATCGCGGGCGCGGGCGATGATCGGCAGCGCCGGGGCGAGCGCGCGCATCCGCCGGGTGAGCTGTACGGTCAGCACCGGGTCGTCCATCGTCAGGATCAGCGCGCGGGCGCGGGCGAGGTCGAGCCGCTCGACCCAGTCGCCACGCGCGATGTCGCCGAACAGCACCGGATGGCCGCTGCGCCGCGCCTCGGCGACGGTGTCGATGTCCGCCTCGACCGCGATATAGCGCTGGCCGTGGACCGCGAGCATGTCGGACACCATCCGCCCGACGCGGCCGAAGCCGATCACCACCGCGCCCGGTCCCTCGCCGAGCGTATCCTCGGGCAGGCCGTCGCCCGGGGTGAAGCGGTCGATGCCGCGCGACAGTCGCTGGCCCGCCTTGGCGAGCAGCGGCGTGATGGTGAGGCCGATCGCGGTCACCGTCTGCCAGAAGGCGGCGGTCGATGGCAGGATGAGCTGCGCCTGTGCCGCGGTGGCGAGCACGATCAGCGTCGTCTCCGACGGGCTGCCCATCAGCAGCCCGGTCTCGGCGGCGATGCCGCGCCCGGTCTGCGCGACGCGGAGCAGCAGATAGGTGACGACCGCCTTGACCCCGACCACCGCGCCGACCGCGCCGAGCAGCGACGGCCAATTGGCCAGCACCTCGCGCAGGTTGACGCTCATCCCGACGGTGATCAGGAAGACGCCGAGCGCGAGGCCCTTGAAGGGTGCGGTCATCACCTCGACCTCGGTGTGATATTCGGTCTCGGCGATCAGCAGCCCGGCGAGCAGGGCGCCGACGATCGGCGACAGGCCGGCGGCGGTGGTGGCGACGCTGGCGGTGATGACGACGAGCAGCGAGGCGGCGAGGAAGAGTTCCGGGCTCTTGGTGCGCGCCGCCTGCGCGAACAGCCGCGGCAGCACCAGCCGGCCGCCGAGGTACATCACCACCACCGTCGCCAGCCCGCGCAATGCGACGCCGGCGATGCCGACCCAGCCGTCGGGGCTGGCGGTCGGCGCCATTGCGCCGAGCGCGAAGATGATCGGCACCAGCGCGAGATCCTCGAACAGCAGCATCGCAAAGGCGGCGCGGCCGACCGGACTGGTCGTGCCGACGAGCGGCAGCACCAGGGCGGTCGAGGACAAAGCGAGCGCGAGGCCGAGGCCGGCGGCGCCGCCCCAATCCTGGCCGAGCAGATGCACCGCCACCGCGATCAGCGCCGCCGAGCCGATCAGCTCGGCCGGGCCGGTGCCGAACACCTGCGCGCGCATCGACCACAAGCGCTTGAACGAGAGTTCGAGCCCGATCGAGAACAGCAGCAGGACGATGCCGAATTCGGCGAAGGGCTCGATCGAATCGGGATCGGAGATGGTGAGATAATAGAGCCACGGCGCCCGGTCGGTCAGCGCGCCGAGCCCGTCGGGGCCGACGAGCATGCCGACGAGGATGAAGCCGATGATCGGGCTGACCCGAAACCGCGCGAAGGCGGGGATCACCAGCCCCGCCGCCCCCAGGATCACCAGCGCGTCGCTGAAGCCCGCATTGTCCAGTCCGATCGCCATAAGGGGATTGTAGGCACAAGACGTGAAATGTCAGCCGATGATTGCAATTTCCTCGCGCGCGCGGCCGGGCAGGGGATCGATCGTCTCACGCCGCGAACTGATAGTCTCGGAATTGCTCGCGCAGCGCCGTCTTGAGCAATTTGCCCGTCGCGGTGTGCGGCAGCGTATCGACGAACGCGATGCCATCGGGCAGCCACCATTTCGCCACCACGCCGGCGAGATGGTCGAGGATCGCGCGCGCGGTGACGTCGCTGCCCGGCTTGCGGACGACGACGAGCAGCGGCCGTTCGTCCCACTTGGGATGGGAGATGCCGATCGCCGCCGCCTCGGCGACGCCGGGGCAGCCGACCGCGGCATTCTCCAGCTCGACCGAGCTGATCCATTCGCCGCCCGATTTGATCACGTCCTTCGAGCGGTCGGTGATCTGCATCGTGCCGTCGGGGTGAATCACCGCGACGTCGCCGGTGTCGAACCAGCCGTCGGCATCGATCGCATCCGCCTCGGCGCGGAAATAGCGTTTGATCACCCACGGGCCGCGGATGTGCAGCCGTCCCGCGCTGGTGCCGTCGCGGGGCAGCGGCGTGCCGTCGTCGTCGCGGACGACGAGTTCGACGCCATAAGGCACGCTGCCCTGCCGGGTGAGCAGGTCGAGCTGGCGCTCGCGCGGCCAGCTCTGCCAGTCCGGCGGCGGCGCGGCGGCGGTGGCGACCGGCGAGGTCTCGGTCATCCCCCACAAATGCTTGACCTCGACGCCCATGTCGATCAGCCGGGCGATCATCGCGCGCGGCGCCGCCGAGCCGCCGATCGTCGCCATCCTGAGCGCGCGCGGCGTCTCACCGGTCGCATCGATATGCGCGAACATCGCCAGCCATACCGTCGGCACCCCCGACGAGATCGTGACGCCCTCGCGGTTCATCAGGTCGCACAAGACCTTGGCGTCGTTGACCGCGGAGAAGACGAGCTTCGCGCCGGCGAGCGGCGCGGCGAACGGCGTACCCCAGGCGGCGGCATGGAACAGCGGCACGACCGGCAGCAACACCGCCGTCGACGACAGGCCGAGCACTGCGGGCGAAGCGACGAGCAGCGCGTGAAGCAGGATCGAGCGATGGTCGTACAGCACGCCCTTGGGATGGCCGGTGGTGCCGCTGGTGTAGCAGAGCATGCAAGCCTCCCGCTCCGATCCGGTGACCCAGTCATAGTCGCCGTCCTCGGGCGCGATCAGCGCGGCGAAGCCGTCGGGGCCGTCGTCGTCCATCACCACATAATGGTCGATGCTGGTCCATCGCGTCCGAAGCCGGTCGACGATCGGCTGGAAGGCGCGATCGTAGAGCAACACGCGATCCTCGGCATGGTTGGCGATGTAGACGAGCTGGTCGTCGAACAGGCGCGGATTGATCGTATGGATCACCGCGCCCATGCCGATCGTCGCATACCACGCGGCGAGATGATGACCGTGGTTCATCGCCAGCGTCGCCACGCGCTCGCCGCGCTGTACCCCGAGCCGTTCGAGCGCCTGCGCCAGCCGTTTGGCGTCATGCGACAGGGTGCGCCAGTCGCTGCGCGTCTCGCTGCCGTCGGCCCAGCGGGTGACGATTTCGCGGGTCGGGTGCTCGCGCGCGGCGTGATCGATCAGCGTCGATACCCTGAGCTCGAAATCCTGCATCCCGCCGAGCATCGATTCGTCCTTTCCCATGGCGTGCGGGGGTCATCCCACATCGGACCGAACCATACCGCAGGAAGGAGACGAGGCAAGCTCACGAGCCGTGACGAAGGATTGCCACACCGTCACCCCGGACTTGTTCCGGGGTCCACCCTGCGGCTAGGAGAAAGGCTTGATCCGAGACCATTCCCCTGCGGGCGGGTGGACCCCGGAACGAGTCCGGGGTGACGAATCTCATGAGGAAGCCGATCGAACCTCATCACAGATGTTATATGCGATGGCCCTTGGAGAGGGACGCCGAACGCGTCCCCCGCTTCAGTTTCCCGTCACCGTACGCGATTGCGGGCTCACGCTGCCGTTCACCGCGATCGCGGTGTTGCTCGGCCGTCCGGCGATGCGCACCGCCGCGGCGCCCGGCAGGCCGGGGAAGCGCGGCCACAGGCCCTGCGCCAGCGCGGAGCGGCTGACCGATGCCTTGCGGCCGCCCTGCGCCTCGTACATCCAGTAATTGCGCAGCACCGTCGTCACATAGCCGCGCGTCTCCCAATAAGGGATGCTCTCGATATAGAGCAGCGGGTCGCCGTTATCGTGAACGATCGCATTCCAGTCGCCGACCGGGCGCGGACCGGCGTTATAGGCGGCGATCACCTTGGGCAGCAGCCCGCCGGTCACGCCGGCCATGTCGCGCAGCCGTTCGAGATGGCGCTGGCCGATATCCATGTTGGTGGCGGGCTTGGTCAGCGCCGCCTTGTCGAGCGGCAGGCCGCGCTCGCGCGAATAATCGGTCGCGGCGGCGGGCATGATCTGCATCAGGCCATAGGCGCCGGCCGGGCTCACCACCTTGTTGCGGAAGCCGCTCTCCTCCAGCGTGTGGGCGTAGACGAGCGCCTTGTCGACGCGCCAGCCGCTCGACGGCGTCCAGTTCGGCGTCGGATAGCGCGCCTCCGCAGTGGCGACGACGCCCTGCGGACAATTGTGCGCCAGCCATACGGTGGTGGCGGGCAGGCTCAGCGCCTCGGCGACGCGGACGAGGCTGCCGAATTCGGACGGATCGCCGATCCGCGCCTGCTGGCGCACGACGGTGTCGGCAAGGTCGGTCTCGCCGATCTCGGCGAGCGCGGCGGCGACGCGGATATTGGGCCGCTTGTCGAGCCGCGCCCAGTCCGCCGCGACGATCTGCGTCGACGGCTTGCCCTTGTCCTTGATCAGCAGCGCCTGGCGCGACAATTGGCCGTAGAAGCTCTCGGAGAATTGCGCGGCGGACTGCAGTCGCGCCTGCACCTTGTCGGGCCGGCTGCAGACCATGTCGGCGCGCGACGTCCAATAGAGCGCGGCGGCGCGCAGATCGACGTCGGTCGCGCGTGCGGCGACCCCCTCGAAGCCGCTTTCCGCCGCGGCGCAATCGTTCTGGCGCCATGCCGCGAGCGCACCGGTCCAGCGGCCCTGCACAGCCCAGTCGCCGTAGCCGGCGGCGGCCTTCGCCGCCATCGCCCGGGTGTTGGCGTCGTCGCCGGTGAGAAAATACATCCAGGCGACCTTCGCCTGCCATTCGGTCTGCGCCTCGATGGTCAGGCCCGGCGTCGTCTCGAGCAGCGCCTGCGCCTCCGGCCCCATGTCGGCCTTGACGAACGGCTGCATCTTGAGCGCCAGATCGGCGGCGATCTCGTCGCTCTTGGTGGCCTTGGCGCGGACGCGGCGGGGGGCGCCGTCCTGCCAGATCAATCGCTGCGCCTGCGGCAGCGGCGGCAATTCGGCCGCACCGCGTGACTTGGCGAGGCGGGCGAGCGATTCGGCCTCGGGCAGTTCGGGCGCCTCGTTGAGCAAGGCGACGAGCGGCTCCAGCTCGACGCGCGGCGAGCCCTTGGCGGTGAACAACTCGGCACGCGCGATGGCATGGAGCGGGCCGGGCTTCATCGCGTCGAGGCCGAGCTGCGCGTCCTGCCATTTGCCGTCGCGGATCGCCTGGAACACCGCGCGATAGCCGTCGCGCTGCGTCGCATCGAGCTGATCGGGGATGCGATCGGCGAGCGCGGTGGCCGCGGGCAGTCTGGCGTCGCCGGCGGGTTCGGTCGGCCCGGCCGCATGCGCGGCGGCGGGCAGCGCGATCAGCGCCAGGGTCAGCGCGAGCGTGCGGGTCATGCGGGCAGGTTTCCCATCAGCAATTGCAGATCCTTCCAGGCCTCCGCCTTCGCCACGGGCTTCTCGATGAGGAAGCGCGGGTGAAAGCTGGCGACGACCCCGGTCTCTCCGCTCTTATGGTTAAATGAATGCAAAGACCCGCGCGTCCCCGGCATTTCCGCCCCCAGAATGGCACGGCTGGCCGCATTGCCGAGCAGCAGCAGCCGTTTTGGCGCGACCAGGCCAATATGGTGCTTCGAAATGTCGGACAGCCGCGTCTCGGTATCGCGCGGCATCCGCCCGGCCACCGGCCGTCTGGCGCAGACCGCGGCGAGGTGGATCGTGTCGCGCGACAGGCCGATCGCGGCGAGCATCCGGTCGAACAGGGCGCCGGCGGCGCCGCTCAGCAAGGTGCCCGCCTCGCCGTCGTCCTTGTCGGGGCAATCGACGAGGACCATGATCGCGGCGTCGGGCGGGCCGCTGGCGGCGATCGACACGCCGCGCCACTCGACCTCGGGCACCGCATCGCCCAGCCGCCACGCGATGAAGTCGGCGAGCGCGTCGGGCATCGTCGCGGCGGCGGGGGCGGCCGGCACCGCGGCCGCGGAGACCGCTGCGGCGAAGGCGGTGGGCGCCGGCATCGGCTGGCTCAGCCAGTCGCGCGGCGCATCCTCGACGAGCGTGTCGACGCCCGCCTCCTGCCACCAGTCGAGCGCGCTGCCGACGCTGCTCATCCAGTCGATATGCTGATCGGCCCCCACATTATTCCTTTTTGTTGCGACGATCCTTCTCCAGGTTGACGTTTGCGTCAACTTGTCCGATCGCGGGCCGGAGACGAGCCGTTGTCGTCGTGCGCCTGAACGCTTTTGCCGCCGCCGACAACATACAAGCGTGATGCACCGCGGATGGTGCCCGGGAGTGGAATGATGTCGACACGCGAATCGATGCCCTATGACGTGGTGATCGTCGGCGCCGGCCCGGCGGGCCTGTCGGCGGCGATCCGCTTCAAACAGGTCGCGGCCGAGCAGGGTGCGGACCTGTCGGTCTGCGTGCTGGAGAAGGGCTCGGAGGTCGGCGCACACATCCTGTCGGGTGCGGTGATCGATCCGCGCAGCCTCGACGAACTGCTGCCGAACTGGCGCGAGGACGGCTGCCCGCTCGCCGAGGTGCCGGTGACCGAAAATCACCATTGGGTGCTGACCGCGACCGGCAAGCGCACGCTGCCCGAATTCCTCACCCCGCCGTTCATGCACAACAAGGGGACCTATACCGGCAGCCTCGGCAATCTGTGCCGCTGGCTGGCGGGCAAGGCCGAGGAGCTGGGCGTCGAGATCTTCCCCGGCTTCGCCGCCGCGGAGATCCTGTTCGACGAACAGGGCCGGGTGAAGGGCGTCGCCACCGGCGACATGGGCGTCGCACGCGACGGCACGCACAAGCCCGATTATACGCCGGGGCTCGAGCTCCACGCCAAATACACCTTCTTCGCCGAGGGCGTGCGCGGCCACCTCACCAAGGAGGTGATCCGTACCTTCGATCTGGCCAAGGACGCGCAGCCGCAGGTCTATGGCCTAGGCATCAAGGAATTGTGGGACATCGATCCCGCGCTGCACAGCCCGGGCCGCGTCATCCACACGCAGGGCTGGCCGCTCGGCGACGACGCCAACGGTGGCAGCTGGCTGTATCATCAGGCGAACGGGCAGGTCAGCCTCGGCTTCGTCACCTGGCTCAATTACACCAATCCCTATCTGTCGCCCTTCCAGGAGATGCAGAAGTGGAAGACGCATCCCGAGATCGCCGCGATCCTCAAGGGCGGCAAGCGCGTCTCCTACGGTGCGCGCGCGATCAATGACGGCGGGTTGCAGTCGATCCCGAAGCTGGTCTTCCCCGGCGGCGCGCTGATCGGCTGTTCGGCGGGCTTCCTCAACGTGCCGCGGCTCAAGGGCACGCATGGCGCGATGAAGTCGGGGATGATGGCCGCCGAGGCTGCGGTCGCGGCGATCCTGTCGCAGCGCGAGCACGACGAACTGGCCGCCTATCCCGCGGCGTTCGAGACGTCTTGGCTGCACAAGGAGCTGTCGGTCGTCCGCAACGTCGTGCCGCTGGTCAAGAAGTTCGGCGACTTCCTCGGCTCGGGCCTTGCCGGCGTGACGATGTGGCTCGAGCATTTCGGGCTCAAGATGCCGTTCACGATGAAGCATCATCCCGATCATGAAAGCCTGTGGCGCAAGGATCTGGTCAAGCCGCCGGTCTATCCCAAGCCCGACGGCGTGCTGACCTTCGACCGCCTCTCCTCGGTGTTCCTGTCGAACACCAATCACGAGGAGGACCAGCCGGTCCATCTGACACTGAAGGACCCGAACGTGCCGGTCGAATACGACCTGCCGCTCTACGACGAACCCGCGCAACGCTATTGCCCGGCCGGCGTTTACGAGATCGTGGGCCAGGAGACCGGCGATCCCAAGTTCGTGATCAACGCGCAGAACTGCGTCCACTGCAAGACGTGCGACATCAAGGACCCGACCCAGAACATCAACTGGGTGGTGCCGGAGGGTGGTGGAGGCCCGAATTATCCCAATATGTAAACGCCTGTTCCTCGCGTCGCTGCTGAGCCTCGGCGCGGTCCCGCCGGCAGCGGCAGACACCGGTCATCTCGCCGACTATCTCAAGGCCGGCGCCGCCGATGCCGACGGCCGGGTCGATCTCGCCGCCGCCGGTTATGCCCGCGCGCTCGCCGCCGCGCCGGCGAGCACGGCCGTCGCGCTCCGCGCCTATCGCGAGGCGCTGGCCGCCGGCGCGGCGGCGAG
>NZ_SCMZ01000021.1:0-65445 GCF_005503285.1 Sphingomonas sp. 2SG | reverse complement strand
AGCCACCCCGCCGCGCTCGCCACCGCCGCCTCCAGTTCCGCGAACGTCCATGACCGCTCGCGCTCGATCAGCGCCGGCGCGTGCGGCGCGCCGCGCAGCAGATGGTCGATCGGAAACGGCGTGGGATCGGGTGTCGGCATGGCCCCTCATAGCGCCACCCCGTTGCCGAATGCAGCCCCAGCCTCTAACGGGCGTCGATCCGCAACCGGTAAGGGCGCCGCTTTGCTTCCCGAAGGCTATGATACCGTTGAAACCACCGTCCGCGCCGTGCTGCGCGACGTGCTCGGCCTCTCCGCGGACCGCGTCGCGGGCTTCACCGCGACGACGCCGCTGTTCGGCGCGGTGCCCGAACTCGATTCGATGGCCGTCGCCGGCGTCCTCACCGAGACCGAGGACCGGCTCGGCATCCTGATCGAGGACGACGAGGTCGACGGCGACATGCTCGAGACGTTCGGCGCGCTCGTCGAATTTGCGGCGAGCAAGGCGCTCGTCTAGCGTCGCGCGGCATGGCGCCGCGCATCGATCATTACGACTGGGCCGGCGGCCGCGAGGCGATGCTGCGCTTCGGCCCCGATACCGGCCCCCTGCTCGTCGCCACGCTGCCGCTGTTCGAGGAAGCCAATCGTACGCGCACCTTCACCGTCACGCTGCTGCGCGCCCTGGCCGCGCGCGGCATCGCCAGCGTGCTGCCCGACGTGCCGGGCCAGGGCGAGAGCCTCGCACCACTCACGACGCTGCCGCGCATGGCCGAAGCGCTCGCCGCGATCCCGGCCGAGCGGCGCCCCACCTATGCGATCGGTATCCGCAGCGGCGCGCTCCTCGACACCGCCGCGCCCCGCATTGCGCGCTGGCATTTCGCGCCGCAGACCGGCGACGAGCTCGCCCGCCTTCTGCTCCGCACGTGGCGGGCGGCGGGGAACAGCGCGCCGCCGCCCGACCCGATCGAGATCGCTGGCAATCCGATCCCGCAGACGCTGCTGGCATCGTTCGGCGCGGCGCAGCCGGCCCCGGCCGATCGTGTCGTCCGCCTGATCACCGACCCCGCCGAGGCCGATCACAAGATCGACGCCGCGCCACTCTGGCGGCGCAGCGAGCCGGGAAACGATCTCGCGCTGGTCGAGATACTCGCCGATGACATCGCGGCGTGGCTGACCCGATGCGCAGCCTGATCGCCTTCCCCTGTGCGGGCGAGACGTTGGTCGGCACGCTCGATGCCGCCCCCGGCCGGACCGGCCTGCTGATCGTCTCCGGCGGCAACGAGATCCGCTGCGGCGCGCACCGCGGCATGGCGTTGCTCGCCGCCCATGTCGCCGCAGCGGGATTTCCCGCTTTCCGCTACGACCGCCGCGGCATCGGCGATTCGACCGGCGAGAACAATGGCTACCTTTCGAGCGCCGACGATCTCGTCGCGGCCGCCACCGTCTTCCGGAGACAGCTGCCACAGCTCACGACGATCCTCGCTTATGGCAATTGCGACGCGGCGAGCACGCTTGCGCTCCACGGCCGCGCCGCCGGCATTGACCGCCTCCTGCTCGCCAATCCGTGGACGATCGAGGACACGGACAACCTTCCCCCCGCCGCCGCGATCCGCGCGACCTATCGCCAGCGCCTGACCAGTCCCGCGGCATGGGCCAGACTGCTCACCGGCAAGATAGATTTAGCGAAAGCAATCAATGGCTTACGCAAGGCTTCTCGCACCATGCCGCAACCGCTGGCGACGCAGATGGTCACCGCCATCGAGGAATGGGGCGACGCGGCGACGGTCATCCTCGCCACCGGCGACGCCACCGCGCAAGCCTATCGCGCCGCCGCCCGCCACTTTCCCGCGCAATCGATCGAGACCACCTCGCATAGCTTCGCCCGCGAGGAGGATCAGCGCCAGCTCCGCGACGCCGTGCTGGCGGCGCTGGCGGGTGCCGAAGTTTAGTTCACGCGAAGACGCGAAGACGCGAAGGCGCGAAGATGATTTGCGCAGAGACGCGAAGACGCAGAGATGTTGCGTTCAGGAATGCTCTGCGCGCCGTCACGTCGCTCCGCTCTCCGCTCCCCAATCGTCACCCCGGCGAAAGCCGGGGCCCATGG
This sequence comes from Sphingomonas sp. 2SG, assembly GCF_005503285.1. Lineage (NCBI taxonomy): Bacteria > Pseudomonadati > Pseudomonadota > Alphaproteobacteria > Sphingomonadales > Sphingomonadaceae > Sphingomonas > Sphingomonas sp. 2SG. The sequence goes on along the minus strand of NZ_SCMZ01000021.1, from coordinate 63,363 downwards.
TAACGATGATCCAGATGGCGTGCGCGACCCCAGGCGCCTGCGTGTCCATAGGTTCCGACTTTCGTCGGAATGATGAAAAGGTAGGCCGGCCGCCTCCGACTATATCCGCGCAGGCGGCCACCCCACACGAACCATCTTCGCGTCTTCGCGTCTTTGCGCGAAAATCCTATTCCGCTGCCTCGGCCATTTCCTCGAACTCCGCCGCCGCGAGGAACCGCTCCGCGTCCAGCGCCGCCATGCACCCGGTCCCAGCCGCGGTCACCGCCTGGCGATAGACCTTGTCCGCCACGTCGCCGCAAGCGAACACACCCGCCACGCTGGTCCGCGTCGAGCCCGTCTCCACCGCGATATAGCCGTCGTCGTCGAGCGCGAGATGCCCGCGGAACAGCTCGGTCGCAGGATGATGGCCGATCGCCACGAACCCGCCCTCGACGTCGAGCCGCGACTGTTCGCCGGTCACCGTATCTTCCAGCGTCAGCGCCACCAGCCCGGCATTGCCGCCGCCGTCGACGAACTCGCGCACTTCCTTGTTCCACAGAACCGTGACGTTGGGATGCGCGTGGAGCCGCTCCTGCAAAATCCGCTCCGCGCGCAAGGAGTCGCGGCGATGGATCAGCGTCACGTCGTCGCTGTGGTTGGTCAGGTACAGCGCCTCCTCGACCGCGGTATTGCCGCCGCCGATCACCGCCACCTTCTTGCCGCGGTAGAAGAAGCCGTCGCAGGTCGCGCAGGCGGACACGCCCTTGCCCTTCATCGCCTCCTCGGACTCGAGCCCGAGCCACTTCGCCTGCGCGCCGGTGGCGATCACCAGCACCTCGCCTTCATAGACGTCGCCGCCGTCGCCGATCAGCCGGAACGGCCGCTGCGACAGATCGACCTCGACGATCGTGTCCCACATCAGCCGGGTGCCGACATGTTCGGCCTGTTTCTGCATCTGCTCCATGAGCCACGGCCCCTGGATGACGTCGGCGAAACCGGGATAATTCTCCACGTCGGTGGTGGTGGTTAGCTGCCCGCCGGGCTGGATGCCCTGCACCACGATCGGCGCCATCCCGGCCCGCGCGCCATAGATCGCCGCCGACAGCCCCGCCGGGCCGGAGCCGAGGATCAGCATACGCGTGGAATGAGTGGTCATGGAAACAACGCCTGTCGGGGAAGTGGAAGATTCGGACCCTGATCTAGGGGATCGCAACGCGAATTTGAATGCCGTCGGCAAATCGCCGCCGCCCGGCCACGTCGATGGCGCGAAACGTCTATCATGAGCCTGCTGGCCGGAGCGGACGACGATGACATGGCGCTTGATCCTGTTTGCGGCGACGATGCCGGTCGACCCCGCGGTACTGGAGCGCCTGCCCGCGGTCCGCATCGTCTATTACGACGTTCACGGAACACGCTATCGGGAGATCGACGACGATCAGCGGCGGCGGGGTCCGGTCGATCCCGCCGACGGCCAGCGGTACGACGCGTTCACCCGCCTGCGCATCCGCTGGCGCTGGCCGATCGGCCGCGACGGCCGATGCGATGTGCGACATCCGCAGGTGACCTACCGGATCACGGTGACGCTGCCCCGTCTGCACGATCGCGACGCGGTGTCGCCCCTGTTGCGACGGCGCTGGGATCGTCGGGTCATGCATTTGCGCGTGCACGAGGCGGGGCATGTCAGGCTCGATCTCGCTTACGTCCGACGCGTGACGCAGGCGCTGCGCCACTCGACCTGTACGCCCGCCGATCCCGTCGCCGCGGCGCTCGGCGAGCAGCTCAATGCCGCCACGCGCGCCTACGATCGGATCACCGACCACGGGCGGCGGCAGGAGCGCTGGCATGGTACGGATATCTGACGGTTTCCCCTGCATCCAACCCACGCCCCGCGCGTTCCCGTTCGCGAAGCGAGAGGGATGACCGAAGTGGCCGAAGACAAGATCAGTACCGAACCCTATACCGGTCCGTCCGGCGGCTGGGGGTCGATGAAATCGGTCGCCCGGATCAATCTGCGCGAGAAGGTCAATCCCGAGACGGTCCGCGAGCTCGCGCGGCAGAACAAGCCCGAAGGCGTGATGTGCGTCTCGTGCGCCTGGGGCAAACCCGCGCATCCGCATATCGCCGAATTCTGCGAGAATGGCGCCAAGGCGACGGCGTGGGAACTGACCACCTATCGCACCACGCCTGAATTCTTCACCAAGCACAGCGTCACCGAATTGCGCGGCTGGAAGGACTTCGACCTCGAGCAGGCCGGCCGCCTCACCCATCCGATGAAATACGACGCCGCCAGCGACCGCTATGTCGCGGTGAGCTGGGACGAGGCGTTCCAGGACATCGGCGCCCACCTCAAGACCTACGACCCGACCAAGGTCGTCTTCTACGCCTCGGGCCGCGCGAGCCTCGAGACGAGCTATATGTGGGCGTTGATGGCACGCATGTACGGCAGCCAGAATCTCCCCGATTCATCGAACATGTGCCACGAGACGACGTCGGTCGGGCTCAAGTCGGCGATCGGCTCGCCGGTCGGCACGATCCATCTGTCGGATTACGACAGTTGCGATATGATCCTCTATTTCGGCCAGAACCCGGGCGTGAACAGCCCGCGCGCGCTGCACCCCCTGCGCGCCTGCGCCAAGCGCGGCGTCGAAATCATCGTGTTCAACCCGCTCAAGGAGCGTGGCCTCGAACGCTTCACCGACCCGCAGAACCCGATCGAGATGGTCACCGGCAAGTCGACGCCGATCGCCAGCCAATATCATCAGGTCAAAACTGGCGGCGATATCGCCGCGATGATGGGCATCTGCAAATATGTCATCGAGGCGGACGACCAATGTCAGCGGATCGGCGCGCCCGCGATCCTCGATCACGCCTTCATCGCCGACCATACCAAGGGCTTCGAGGCGTTCGCCGAGATGGTCCGCGCGACCGACTGGGAGCGGATCGAGCATGAGAGCGGCCTGACCCGCGCCGAGCTGGAAGGCGTCGGCGCGATCTACGCCAAATCGAAGCGCGTGATTTGCGTCTACGGCATGGGCCTGACCCAGCATGTCCACGGCATCGACAATCTGCACACGCTGGTGAACCTGATGCTGCTGCGCGGTAACGTCGGCAAGCCCGGCGCCGGCTTCGGCCCGGTCCGCGGCCACAGCAACGTTCAGGGCCAGCGCACCGTCGGCATCACCGAAAAGCCCGAGCTCGCGCCGCTCGACCGGCTCAAGGAGCTCTACGATTTCGAACCGCCGCGCGACAAGGGCTGGGACACGGTCGAGGCGTGCGAGCATATCATCGCCGGCACCGCGCAGGCGTTCATCGGCCTCGGCGGCAACCTCGCCCGCGCCGTCCCCGCCACCGCCGAGATCGAGCCGGCGTGGCAGGGCATGGACCTGACCGTCAGCATCGCCACCAAGCTCAACCGCACGCACCTGCTGCCCGGCAAGACCTGCTATCTGCTCCCCTGCCTCGGCCGGATCGAGACCGACGATCAGGCGAGCGGCCCGCAGGCGGTGACGATGGAGGACAGTTTCAGCCGCATCTACGGCTCGCGCGGCAAGGCGACGCCCGCGGCCGAGACCTTGCTGTCGGAGCCCGCGATCGTCGCCGGTATCGCCAAGGCGACGCTCGATGCCAATCCCAAGCTCGACTGGGACGCGTGGGTCGGCGACTATGCCCTCGTCCGCGACGCGATCGAAGCGACCTATCCGGACAAATTCACCCGCTTCAACGAGCGGATGTGGGTACCGGGCGGCTTCTGGAAGGGCGTCGAGGCGGCGCATCGCCAGTGGCTGACCGAGAGCGGCCGTGCCGAGTTCAACGTGCCGACGACGCTCAACGCCACCGGCTTCGAGGAGGCGCCCGGCCGCTTCCGCTTGATGACGCTGCGCTCGAACGACCAGTTCAACACCACCGTCTACGGCTATCACGACCGGTTCCGCGGCATCAAAGGCACGCGCGACATCGTCTTCATGAACCGCGCCGACATGGCGACGATGGGGCTGGCGGAGCACGACCTCGTCGACCTCGTCGGCGACGCGGGCAGCAACGGCGACCGCCGGGTCAACAAATTGCTCGTCGTGCCCTATGACATTCCGCAGGGCTGCCTCGGCGCTTATTATCCGGAGTGCAACATCCTGATGCCGGTGACCCACAAGGCCGAGCAAAGCCATGTTCCGGCCGGCAAATCCGTACCCGTCCGGGTGGAGCGCACCGCCTGATCCTCGCCGCGATCCTCGCCGGCGGCCGCTCCAGCCGGTTCGGACGGGACAAGGCGGCCGCCCTGTTCGCCGGGCGGCCGCTGCTCGACCATATGCGCGACCTCGGCGCGAATCGCGCCGATGCGGTGGTCGTCGTCGGGCGTGACGGCGGCGTGCCCGACCTGCCCGGCCCCGATCTCGGTCCGCTCGGCGGCATCGCTGGCGCGCTCGCTTATGCCGCCGCGCATGGCTTCGAGACGGTGCTGACGCTTCCCTGCGACATGCCCCGGCTGCCCGCCGCGCTGCTAGACGCACTGCTGCGACGCGCGCCGAGCTATTGCAGCGACGCGCCGGTGATCGGTCATTGGCCAGCCATGCTGGCGCCCGAGCTGCTCGCGCATCTCGCCACGTCCGAACGTCGCTCGGTGACCAGCTGGGCGCGGGCGATCGGCGCACTGCCCATCGCCAGCCCGGTGCCGCTTGCCAACATCAACACCCCTGCCGACCTCGCCGCGCTGTGAGTGCCGCGCGGTTGGAAGCGACGCTGATCCTGCGCCCCGACGGCTCGGTTACCCCCGGAACGCGCGCGATCGCGATCGAGACGCCCGTTGCGATCGAGGTCGACGGCCTCGGCTATGCGGTGATGATGATGACGCCGCAGGATCTGGAGGCGTTCGCGACCGGCTTCATGCTCACCGAGCGGCTCGCCGACACCGCCGCCGACATCCTCGACATCGACGCCTATCACGCCGAGGCCGGCTGGATCGTCCGCATCGCGCTCGCCGACCGCTGCCGCGGCCGCATCCACGACCGCGTCCGCCACCGCACCAGCGACACCAGTTGCGGCCTGTGCGGCATCGCCAGCCTCGAACAGCTCGCCCGCCCGGTGGCGCGCCGCCCCGACCGCCCGACGGTGTCGCCCGCCGCGATCTTCGCCGCGCTGGTCGCCGTCCGCGACCACCAGCAGCTCAATCGCGAAACCGGCGCGGTCCACGCCGCCGCCGCCTGCGCCGCCGACGGCGCGATCCTCGCGCTGTGCGAGGACGTCGGCCGTCACAATGCGCTCGACAAGCTGATCGGCCGCGGGATGCCGGGCGCGTTCACGCTGGTGACCTCGCGGATCAGCTTCGAGATGGTCGACAAGGCGCTGGTCGCCGGCACGCCGCTGCTCGTCGGCATTTCCGCCCCGACCAGCCTCGGCATCGACCACGCGCGTGCCCATGGCCTGACGTTGGTGGCGCTGGCCCGGTCCGATGCGATGCTGGTGCTGAGCGATCCCTGGTCGCTATTCGCTCAGTGACCCCAATCCCAGACGTGCGCCGACCAGTCGCGCACGCCGGCCGCAATCCCCGCGAACCAGTCGATCACCATGTGCCGGTAGGCGCCGTCCAGAAATGCCCCATCGGCGAGGATCATCACCATCACCACCGCGGCCCACAAGACGCCGCGGTGCATCGGCTCGGGCTTGCGGACCAGTTTCACCTCGCTCGCGCGGCGGTCGGCCAGCCGTCGCTCGGGCAGCGCCGGGCGCGCGACCGGCGCGGCGCGCCGCTCGCTGCGGCGTCGTTCGGGGGGATGGTGATAGGGCATGACCGGTCTCGCTGCGCAGCACCGCCCGGCGTCGCACGCCGAACGTTTACAAAGCGTTATCGCTGTCCGTATCGCTCACACCGGCGGGCGCTACCGAAGAAATGGTAGCGGAGGAGGGACTTGAACCCCCGACCCCAGGATTATGATTCCCGTGCTCTAACCAGCTGAGCTACTCCGCCCCGCCGTGTGAGGTGGCGCCTATAAGTGTGCGATGCAGCAGCCGTCAAGCGAACATATGCCGGGAAAGCGCTTCCCATGGTCCGCCGCGATACCACCAGGTCGCAAGTCCCGCGATCTCGACCTCGCGCGGCCGGAAATCACGGCTGAGCGCGGTCAGCAGCAGCTTGGCGATATTGGGCTGGACCTTGTTCTGGATGGTGACGTGCGGTCGCCAGCCGCCCGCGTCCTGCGGCGTCAGCAGCCCGACGAAGGCGTCGGCGAGTTCGGCGCGGATCGCGACCAGCTCGGGCGATTCGATGCGATAGGCGACGCCGCGCCCCAGCGAGATCAACCCGCCGACCCGCGCCACCGGCGCCGTCACACCGCGCGTCATGCCCGTGAGCCGATGCTTCAGCTCGGCCTCCGCCGACGGCGGCAGATGATGAAACATGGTGAGATGGGCGGAGAGCTGGTTGCGCTCGGGCGGAAAATGCGCGGCACGCTGCGCGTCGAACCAGCCCTGATCCTGCCGACCGAAGAGCGCGGTGACGATGATCGGCGCGGTCAAATCTCCACCTGACTGCCGAGCTCGACCACGCGGTTCGTCGGCAGGCGGAAGAATTCCATCGCGCTTTCGGCGTTGCGCAGCATCCACGAGAACAGTTTCTCGCGCCACAGCATCATGCCGGGCCGCTCGGAGGGCAGCAACGTCTGGCGCGACAGGAAGAAGCTGGTGTCCATCATCTTGAAGTCGGTGCCGCAGCTATGCACGCGCTTCAACGCCGCAGGCACGTCGACCTCCTCCATGAAGCCGTAGCGCAGGATCAGGCGGAAGAAGCCGTCGCCCATCTCCTCGTTGCTCGCGCGTTCCGCCTCGGGCCAATAGGGCTGCTGGACGATCTTGACGGTGAGCAGGATGACGCGCTCGTGCAGCACCTTGTTGTGCTTGAGATTGTGCAGCAGCGCATGCGGCACGCCGTCCGACGACGAGGTCATGAACACCGCCGTCCCCGGCACCCGGCTCGCCGAGCTGGCGGCGGAGGTGATGAACACCTTGATCGGCATCGCCGCCTCGCGCAGCCGGTCCATCATCAGCTGCCGCCCCTTCGACCAGGTGGTGAGGAAGGTGAAGACGATGAAGCCGACCATCAGCGGAAACCAGCCGCCATCGGGCACCTTGGTGAGGTTCGCCGAGAAATAGGCGCCGTCGACGAGGAAGAAGACCGCGAGCAGCGGCGCGGCGGCATAGATCGGCCAGTTCCACAGCCGGGTCAGCGCGACGCCGAGCAGGCAGGTGTCGATGAACATCGCCCCCGTCACCGCGATGCCATAGGCCGAGGTGAGGTTGGACGAGGTGCGGAAGAACAGCACCAGCAGGATCACCATCACCATCAGCATCCAGTTGACGATCGGGATGTAGATCTGGCCGGCGGTCGCCGCGCTGGTATGTTCGATGCGCAGCCGCGGCATGAAGCCGAGCTGGATCGCCTGTTGCGTGACCGAGAAGGCGCCCGAGATCACCGCCTGGCTGGCGATGATCGCCGCCATCGTCGCGAGCAGCACCAGCGGCAGCTGCAGGCTGTCCGGCGCCAGCATGTAGAAGGGGCTCTTCAACGCCTCCTGCCCGTCGCGGAACAGCAGCGCGCCCTGCCCCAGATAATTGCACATCAGCGCGGGCAGCACGAACACCAGCCACGACAGGCCGATTGGCTTGCGCCCGAAATGCCCCATATCGGCATAGAGCGCCTCGGCGCCGGTCACCGCCAGCACCACCGAGCCGAGCGCGAGAAAGGCGCGCACCGGATCGGCGATGAAGAAATGCACCGCATGATGCGGCGAGAAGGCCCAGAGCACCTCGGGCGTCTGGACGACGCTGATGATGCCGAGCACCGCGATCACCGCGAAATAGACGAGCATGATCGGTCCGAAGACGAGGCCGATCCGCGCGGTGCCGCTCTTCTGCACCCAGAACAACGCGATCAGGATGGCGATGACGATCGGCAGCACGAGCCCGGCGAAGGCCGGCGCGGCGATCGCCAGACCTTCCACCGCGCCGAGCACGGTCACCGCCGGGGTGATCATCGAATCGCCGTAGAACAGCGACGTCGCGAAGACGCCGAGCAGGATGATCCCCGCCGACCAGCGCCGGCTCTTGGTCCGTCCCGAGACGAGCGCGAGCAATGCGAGACTGCCCCCCTCGCCCTTGTTGTCGGCGCGCATGATGATCGCGACATATTTGATCGTCACCACGATCATCATCGACCAGAACATCAGGCTGAGCACGCCCATGATGTGCAGCGGATCGAGCGTCAGTTGATGATGCCCGGCGAAGGTCTCGCGAAAGGCGTAGAGCGGGCTGGTGCCGATATCGCCGAAGACGATGCCGATCGCCCCGACCGCCAGCTTGAGCAGGCCGTCGTGATGGCCATGATCGCCCGAATCGTCCCGCGCACTCGGGACGGCGGCCGGTACGGGGCCACTCACGAGCGGTACGACCGATCCGACGCGCTGCGGAGACCGGCGCTGTTCCCAACCTGTTCCATAGACGCGCGCCTTAGCATGGGCTGAACGATGCGGGCAACGGCGTCGCGGCGGCGCCGTATCGATCAGGGACGTCTAAACACCTCGCGAATCACGAAATGCGACGCGAGCCGGGTGACGCCGGGCAACCGCGCCAGCGTCTCGCGATGGATGCGCTCGAACGTGTCGTCGCGCCGCACCTCGACGTGGAGCATATAGTCGGCCTCGCCGCTCATCAGGAAACAGTCGCGGATTTCGGGAACGTCGCCGATCTCGCGCTCAAACGCCGCCATCGTCTCCTCGCGCTGGTCGCGCAGCGTGACGTTGACGAGGACAACGCTGGGGTTGCCACGCGCCGCCTTGCTGAGCACCGCGCGAAAGCCGGCGATATAGCCGCGCTCCTTGAGCGAACCGACGCGGCGATGCGCCGCGCTCGGCGACAGGCCGACCGCCTCGCCGAGTTCGGCGCTGGTCAGGTCGGAATTGGCGAGCAGATGGGACAGGATTTTGCGGTCGAGGGCGTCGATCATGGATCTCCCGCTACACCGCCATTTTGCGCAAGAAAATCCCGCCAGCCGTGTCGCTGTCGCAAAACATTGCGACCTTCTCCCGCCCGGTCGCGGCTATGGGTAGATCAGAAGAGGAGAACACAGATGCGCATCGGCGTCCCAAAGGAAATCAAGAATCACGAATATCGCGTCGGCCTGACCCCGCCGTCGGTCGCCGAGCTGGTCGCCGCGGGCCATGAGGTCGTCGTCGAGACCAAGGCCGGCACCGGCATCGATTTCGAGGATCAGGATTATATCGACGCGGGCGCGACCATCCTGCCCGATCCCGCCGCGGTGTTCGCCGCCGCCGACATGATCGTGAAGGTCAAGGAGCCGCAGGCGAGCGAGATCGCGCTGCTCGAACCGCGCCACCTGCTCTTCACCTATCTCCACCTCGCCGCCGACAAGCCGCAGGCCGAGGGGCTGATCAGGTCGGGCGCGACCTGCATCGCCTATGAGACGGTGACCGCGGCGCGCGGCGGCCTGCCGCTGCTCAAGCCGATGTCGGAAGTCGCGGGCCGCATGTCGGTGCAGGTCGGCGCGCATTATCTCGAGAAGGAACAGGGCGGCCGCGGTGTGCTGCTCGGCGGCGTGCCGGGCGTCGCGCCGGCGAAGGTCGCGATCCTCGGCGGCGGCGTCTCGGGCGTCAATGCCGCGCAGATGGCGGTCGGCATGCGCGCCGACGTGACGATCTACGACATCTCGAACGATCGCCTCGCCGAGCTCGACATGTTCTTCTCCAGCCAGATCAAGACCGCGTACGCCAGCAAGGCGGCGATCGCCGCGGCGGTGAAGAGCGCGCATCTCGTCATCGGCGCGGTGCTGGTGCCGGGCGCGGCCGCACCCAAGCTGGTGACGCGCGAGATGGTCAAGACGATGAAGCGCGGCGCGGTGATGGTCGATATCGCGATTGATCAGGGCGGCTGTTTCGAAACCAGCCATGCGACGACGCACGAGGACCCGGTGTTCGAGGTCGACGGCGTCACCCATTATTGCGTCGCCAACATGCCGGGCGCGGTCGCGCGCACCTCGGCCTTCGCGCTCAACAATGCGACGCTGCCGTTCGCGCTCAAGCTCGCCAACCTCGGTGCCGAGGCGGCGATGGCGGCCGATCCGCATCTCGCCAACGGCCTCAACGTCTCGGGCGGCAAGATCCGCCATCAGGCGGTCGCCGACGCGCTCGACCTGCCGTTCGAGGCGTGGAACGGCTAAGCGGAACGAACGTGGAACAGGGTGGTTGAAGCCTCCGATACCAAGAGAGGCTTCAACCATGTCCGAGATCGAGAACCCCAAGACCCACCCGACCTCGAACGCCGAAAAGGATCCAAGCGACTGGACCACCGGCGACGAGACGATGACCGGCGCGCAGGCGAGCTACCTCAAGACGCTGTCCGAGGAAGCCGGCGAGGAATTCGACGATTCGCTGACCAAGGCGGATGCATCGAAGCGCATCGACGAATTGCAGGGCAAGACCGGCCGCGGCAAATAATCACGCCGCTGGCGGAAGACGGGCTTCGGCGCTCAGGCACGAACGGACGTTCGCCTGACGCCGGGGCCCGTTTCGCATGAGCCTGCCCGGCGCCGCAGACGGGACGCGCACCCGGTAGGATCGCATGTGTCTCAAGCGACTGCATCCGCAGCGCGAATACGCCGCGCTGTCCTACGCCACACGCAAGATGCTAGGGATCGCCGTCATTTGGCGTTCTTTCTCATTGTGGTCGATCAGTGCACAACTGGAAACGATGAGGCCGGATCGTTTCCGTTCAGGTGTCCATCTTGTCCATGTTGCCACGATTTCGCCGCAATTACTGCGGGCCTTGCGTCGCCAGCAAACGGTCGAGCAAGTCGAGCCGGACCGCGATGTCGCGGCGATAGGATGCCCCCTCGGGACACAAGGCCAGCGCCTTTGCCCATGCCTGCCGCGCCGCCGGATAGTCGTTGGCGCGGACATAGGCGAGGCCCAGAAAGAACAGCGGCGCCGGATGCTCGGGTGCGATCCGGATCGCCTGACGGAAGGCGAACAGCGCCGGCGGCGACAGCATATTGCCGTCATGCGTCGCCAGCGCGGTGCCGAGCCCGGTCCACAGCATCAGGCTGCGCGGATAGCGGTTGAGCCCGCCGAGGATCGCCCGCACCGCCGACCGTCGGTCCCCCGACCGCGCCATCGCATCCGACGCGATCAGATAGGCCGCGTCGGCGGTGAACCGCCCGAGCATCCGCTCGCGCAGGTCGACCAGCGACGGATCGTCGGCAACGCGCAAGGCCTCGGGCCGTGCCGGATTGGCCGGCAGCGTCGGCGAGCCCTGCCACGCATAGCCGGCCGCGCCGAGCATCAGTGCCGCGCCGATCATCGACCACAACAGCCTGTCGACCCGCAGCAGCACGAGCGCGGCCATTGCCGCCGCCGCGATCAGAATGAGCATCAGCCAGCCCATCAGCGCCTCCGCCGCCGAAAACTCGACCGCGCGATCACGGCACCGAGCACCAGCAAGGCGATCGGCGCGAGCCACAAGGGCCAAGTCGCGGCGCTGAGCGGCGGATCGTAGCTGACGTAATCGCCGTAGCGTTCGATCAGCCACGCGCGGACCGAATCGGGCGTCTCGCCCGCGGCGATGCGGCCGCGCACGAGCGCGCGCATGTCGCCGGCCATGCTCGCGTCGCTGTCGGCGATCGACTGGCCCTGGCAGACGAGGCAGCGCAGCGTCGCCATCAGGTCGCGCGCCTTCGCCTCCTGTGCGGGGTCGCGCAATTGCGTGTTGGCGAGCGCTGCGGGCGGCGTCGACGGATCGGCCGCGACCGGCGCCGCGACCGGCGCCGCGATCAGCGCCAGCAGGAGCAGGGCATGCTTCATCGCGCGCTCCGGACCGCGGCGGCGATGGCGTCAACGTCCTCGGCGCGGATATCGCCGATATGCTGGAGGACGATCCGCCCCTTGCCGTCGATCACGAAGCTCTCCGGCACGCCCGACGATCCCAGCGCGAGTTGCACCGCGCTCTGCGCGTCGGCGCCGATCCGCTCATAGGGGTCGCCATAGCGCGCGAGGAAGTCGCGCAGCGCCGGCGCGGTATCGCGGATCGCGATCGCGTCGACCGGGACCCCCATCGCCTCCAGCCGCAGCAGCTGCGGCGATTCGGCGGCGCAGGGGATGCACCAGCTCGCGAAGACGTTGAGCAAACGGGGCTTGCCCCGTCGGAAGTCGGCGGTGGACAGGCCGGGCTTGCCCGCGACGATCGGCGGCAGCGCGAAGTCCGGGAGCGGCTTGCCGATCAGCGCGGACCGCACGGCGCGATCGGCGGGAGCGAACAGGCCGCTCGCCACCACCACGACGATCGCGGCGAACACCGCAAAGGGTAACCAGAGCAGCCACCGCCTCATGCATAGGCCTCGCGCGCCGCCGCCCGGCGCTCGCGGCGCCAGCGACCGACCAGCGACAGCGCGCCGCCCAGCGCGATCAGCGCACCGCCGAACCAGATCAAAGTGACGAACGGCTTCCACCACAAGCGCAATTGCCAGCGCCCCTGCCCGTCCGGCTGACCGAGCACGGTGTAGAGCTGGCCGTCCCATTCGGTGGCGATCGCACTCTCGCTGGTGATCGTCACCGGATCGGAGAAGAAGCGCGATTGCGGGCGCAGCAGGATCCGTTCGCCGTCGCGGGTGGCGCTGAGCCGCGCTTCGAGCGCCGACCAGTTTTCGCCCACCACCGGTTTGATGCCGTCGAGCCGGACCACATAGGGCCCGACGCGCACCGGCTGGCCGACGCGCGCGGCGATGAGCGTCTCGGCGGTATAGGCGCTGTCGCACGCCATGCCGGCGAGGCTGACCGCGATGCCGAGATGCGCGACGACCATCCCCCAGGTAAACAGGGGCGTGCGCCACGGATTGCGGCCGATCAGCGGCAGCACGCTCGCCACCGCCAGCCCGGCGGCGAGCGACAGACCGAGCAACGGCATCACCCCGGGCGGCGCCAGCGCGACCAGCCCCGCGCCGGTGAAGCCCGCGGCGGCGATCGGCCAGATCAGTCGGTCGAGCAGCGCAGCAGCGTCGTCACGGCGCCAGCGCAGCAGCGGGCCGACCGCCATCGCCACGACCAGCGCGAGCGCGATCGGGCCCGCCGCGGCGTTGAAGAAGGGTGGGCCGACCGAGAGCTGGACGCCGAAGCTCGCAGCGACGAGCGGATAGAGCGTGCCGATCAGCACGACGCCGAGGATCACCGACAGCAGCAGGTTGTTGATGACCAGCCCGCCCTCGCGGCTGACGAATTCGAAGGTCGTGCCGGCGCGCACGGTGCCGATCCGCGCCGCGAACAGCGCCAGCGCGCCGCCGATATAGAGCGCGAGCAGCACGAGGATGAAGGCGCCGCGCTCGGGATCGACCGCGAAGGCGTGGACGCTGGTCAGGATACCCGAGCGGACGAGGAAGGTGCCGATCATCGACATCGAGAAGGCGACCACCGCGAGCATCACCGTCCAGGCGCGCAGGCCGTCGCGGGTGGCGAGGACGGTCACCGAATGGAGCAGCGCGGTCGCCGCGAGCCACGGCATCAGCGAGGCATTCTCAACCGGATCCCAGAACCACCAGCCGCCCCAGCCGAGCTCGTAATAGGCCCAATAGCTGCCCGCGGTGATACCGAGCGTCAGGAAGATCCACGCGCCGAGCACCCAGGGGCGCATCGCCTTGGCGAAGACCGGGCCGACGTCGCGGGTGACGAGCGCGCCGACCGCAAAGGAGAAGGCGACCGAGATGCCGACGTAGCCGATGTAGAGCGTCGGCGGGTGGAAGGCCAAACCCGGGTCCTGCAACAGGGGGTTGAGGCCGAGGCCGTCACGCGCCGCCGGGCTGATCCGCGCGAAGGGGTTGGAGGCGAAGAGCAGGAAGGCGTAGAAGCCGAGTGCGATTCCCGCCTGCGCTGCCAGCGTCGCGATCAGCGTGCGTTCGGGCAGGCGCCGTTCGAGGATCGCCACCGCGCCGCCGGCAAGACCGAGGATCGTCACCCAGAGCAGCATCGACCCTTCGTGATTGCCCCAGGCGCCGGCGAATTTGTAGAGCCACGGCTTTGCGGAATGGCTGTTCTCGACGACCAGCTTCACCGACATGTCCGAGCCGAGGAACAGCGCGATCAGCGCCGCCATGGCGATCGCAGCGAGCCCACCCTGGACGATCGCGATCGGCCGTACCGCGGCGACCAATGCCGGTTGGCCGCGCGTCAACCCGAGCGCCGCCATTGCCAGTTGCAGCGCGGCGAGCGCGGCGGCGAGCCACAAAGCGGCGAGACCGGTCTCGGCGATCACGGCTTGAGCGTCCGCGTCTCGTGCATCTTGCCGGCGAGTTCGGGGGGCATGTATTTTTCGTCGTGCTTTGCGAGCAAATTGGTGGCGGTGAAACTGCCATCGGCGTTGAACTGCCCCTCGGCGACGACGCCCGAGCGTTCGCGGAACAGATCGGGGGTGATGCCGGCGAAGGTGACGGGCGTGGTGGCGATGCCGTCGCCGACGACGAAATGGACGGTGACGCCGTCCGGTGCGCGCTTGATCGAGCCTGCCTGTACCATCCCGCCGAGCCGTACCGCCCGGCCGAGCGGCAAGCCCTGCCGCGCGACGTCTGAGGGCGCGTAGAAGAAGGACGCTTGATCCTTGAGCGCAGACATCGCCAAAAGCGCCGCGGCGACCACCGCCGCGAGCGCCAGCAGCGCCAGCGTCAGCCGTTGATGCTTTGCCTTCACTTCTCGAGGCGCTTCATCGCCAGCCAGCTCGCCAGCGTGAGGGCGGCGGCGGCGCCGAGCGCAACCGCATAGGCCGCGAAGACGAACGGCCAGGCGTTCACGGCCGGGCCATCCGCCGCAGCCGCGCTTCAGCCTTGAGCCGCGCGAGCGTGGCGCGCATCCGCATCAGCACGATCGCCGCGAACAACAAGGTGAAGCCCGCCATGGTGAAGCCCAAAGGCCAGAGGATGCTGCCGGCGATGCTCGACCGGGTGAGGCCGATCGACGGGCCCTGATGGAGCGTGTTCCACCACACCACCGAATAGCGGATGATGGGCAGCAGGACGGTGCCGGCGATACCGTAGAGCGCCGGGATACGGCCGTCGCCGCCGCGCTCGGCATCGGCGCGGGCGAGCGCCATATAGCCACAATAGACGAAGAATAGCAGCAACATCGAGGTCAGCCGCCCGTCCCATTGCCACCACGTCCCCCAGGTCGGCCGGCCCCAGATCGAGCCGGTGACGAGGCAGACCGCGGCGAATACCGCGCCGGGCATGGCCATCGCACGCGCCGCGACATCGGCGAGCGGATGACGCCAGACGAGGAAGGCGATGCTGCTGATCGCCAGCCCGCTCCAGCCGCCCATGCCGAGCCAGGCGGCGGGGACATGGATGTAGAGGATGCGAACGCTTTCGCCCTGGAGATAATCGGGTGGCGTCTGCGTCAGCCCGGCCCAGCAGCCGATCGCCAGCAGCACGATCCCAGCCCACAGCAGCACCGGCGTCGCCGGACGCGCGAGGGCGACGAAACGCGCAGGATTGGCAAGGGCATGGAGGGTCGGCACGGCTGTGCGAGCCATAGGAAACTTTGCGGGCGGCGTCACCATTTGTCGTCGGGTGTTGGACGACATGGACAACTTGGACAACTTAACGGAAACGATGGAGCCTGATCGTTTCCGAAATCGCACCGATCGTCACGATGAGAAAGAGCGTGATGTCGGTGATAGCGATATGGCGGGGTGTAGGACAGAGGCGGGGCGTTGGCGGCGTGACATATCGCGGCATCAGCGCGTGCGGAAACGCCCCCTCCACCACTCGCCTACGGCGACCGGTCCCCCTCCCCCGCTAAAGCGAGGGAGGACTTGATCTCATTCCTCCCCCGCCGTGGCAGGGCAATCGCATATGGACGCTCGTAGGCGTCTGTCGTCTTCCAAGACCACCCCGTCACCCCGGACTTGTTCCGGGGTCCACCCTGCGGCGAGGGGAGAGGCTCGATTCGACACCGCTTCCTTGCGGCCCGGTGGACCCCGGAACGAGTCCGGGGTGACGAACCTCATGAGGAAAGCAATCGATCCTCATCCCTGCAGCCATATGCAATTGCCCTCCACGCCAGGGGGAAGTGGCGCGGCGAAGCCGTGACGGAAGGGGGATACGCACCAACGCGCCTTTGCCCCCCGCGGTTTACCCCCGCCCGATCAGCCGTTGGGCAATCGTGTCCGCCACTTCCGCGGCGGGACGACCCATGCGCTCGCTTTCGTCCCAGACCTCGTCGAGGCGGGCGGGGATCTTGGCGATGCGTGCCATCACCTCGGCCTCGTCGCCCTGACCGAGATATTCGAGGCCGACGTTGATGATGCCGCCGGCGTTGATGACGTAATCGGGCGCGTAGAGGATGCCGCGATCGTGGAGGCGATCGTAATCCTCGCGCGTCGCAAGCTGGTTGTTGGCGCCGCCGGCGACGACCTTGGCGACCAGCGTCGGGATCGTCGCTTCGGTGAGGATCGCACCCAGTGCATTGGGGCTGAAGATGTCCGCCTCGACGCCGAGGATCGCGCCGGCCGCCACCGTTTCGGCACCCAGTTCGGCGGCGAGCGCCTTGGCGCGCTTGGCATCGACATCGGCGAGCGTCAGGCGCGCGCCGTCCTTCGCGAGCAATTTGGCAAGTCCGCCGCCGACCGAGCCGACGCCCTGGATCGCGACGTGGACGCCCTTCATGTTGTCGGTGCCGAGGCCGCGCTTCGCCGCCGCCTTGACGCCGAGATAGACGCCGTGTGCGGTGTACGGGCCGGGGTCGCCGCCCGCTGCGCCGCTCGCCACCGGCAGGCCGCTGACGAACTTCGTCTCGCCGGCGATGACCTTCATCCGCGCCTCGGACATGCCGACGTCTTCGGCGGTCACGTACTTGCCGCCGAGCGATTCGACCGCGCGGCCGAACGCCTTGAGCCGGTCTTCACTGATGACCGCACCGGGTGCATCGGCGAGGATGACGCCCTTGCCGCCGCCGAGCGCGAGGCCGGCCATGGCGTTCTTGAAGCTCATGCCGCGCGACAGGCGCAGCGCGTCGGTCACCGCCTGGTCGCCCGAGGCATAATGCCAGAAGCGCGCGCCGCCCGCCGCCGGCCCGAGATGGGTGGAGTGGACCGCGATAATGGCGCGAAGACCGGACTCCCGATCGGTGAAGGCGTGGACGCCTTCATGCGAATCGAAATCGGGAAAGTCCCACACCGAGGTCATAGCTCACTCCGCTGCCAGAAATTGCCCCGCCAGAAAATTGCGGAAGGCCGTAATATTATTTCTCGACGCGCTTGGCTAGTCAGGATTTGACCGGATACCGACAGGGCGGAGAATGGGGCGACCGACGGGACTTGAACCCGCAACTTCCGGCATCACAAGCCGACGCTCTAACCAATTGAACTACGGTCGCCGCGAACGCATGCGCCCCTAGCGGGGGGGAACGCCCCGCGTCAAGGCCGTCAGAAGCTTCCTTCGACGGAAAGTCGATATCCCCCCTGCCCGCCGACGAATCCGGCGGCGGCGAGACGCTGTGCCGCCGCGGGGTCGCCGGGGGCGATGCGCAGCGCCGCAGTGTAGCGGCCGGCACCGGTGATGCGCAGCTCGATACTCTCGGTGCCGGCCTGGCTGGCGAGCGGCAGCAGCAGCGCGCCGGCGTCGCAGCGCGCGACGCCCGACACTTCGCTCGGCAGCGGCACACCCGCCGCCTCGCCGATCAGCCGGGCGCGGACGCGGCCCTCTGCCTTGTCGCAGACGGTATCGGTGAAATGGACGGTGACGCCCTCCAACGACAATTGATTGACCGGCAAGGGCGCGAACGCGCCGCCGGTGGGCAGCGTCGCGGTCATGTCGTCGATGCCCTGGCCGTGACGGCTGAGCGTGATCGCGCCGTGGATCAGACCGGGGGCGCCGTCGACGGCGACGCGGGCGCGACCGAGCAGCAGGGCGAAGGGCGAGAGGCTGGCGTCGAGCGAACCGAGCGCGAGATCGCCGAACCGCGCCTCGTTGAGGCGGCCGTCCCAGACGCTGCCGGTGACGGTGCGCGCGGAAAAACCCTGTTCGCCGAGGCCGACCGCGCCGAGCACCAGCCGCAGCGGCAGGAAGACGAGCAGCGCGAGCAGCAGCAGCGCGCCGAACAGCGCGACCGGGCCGGTGCGGAGCCGGATGCGCCTCATGCCGCGCGCGCCCGGACGACGAGGTCGGCGGCGACGCTGCCGTCCTGATTGTCGCGCCACACCGCCGATTCGACGAGGATGCCGTTCGCCTCGAGCCCGCCGAGCCAGCGGCCGAGCGCGGCAGGCTTGGCCGCCTGGATCGTCGCGTGGACACGGCCGCCGCCGGTGTCGTCGACGGTAGCGAGCGCGAGGCCGGCGGCGTCGGCGCGCAGCCGCAGCGTGTCGGCGAGCGAGCCGTTGAGCGGCACGCGCCGGCCGGCGGAGCGGAGCAGGTCGACCTCGTCCTGCGTCGCCGCGAAGCGGACGACCGCATCGGCATAGCGTTCGCGGGCCCCCGACAGGCCGTCGCGGACGGGCAGGATGATCCCGCCCCAGACGATCGTCACGACGAGCAAAGCGAGCATGACGAGGATCATCCGCCGTTCGCGCAAGGAGCGGCCCGCGAACCAGTTGCGCAAGGACCTCATCGCCGGCTCACCGTCATCTCGCCCGTCACCCTTCCATTGGCGGACTGGAACGTCCCCGCCTCGACGGTGAAGCCGGCCGCCTCGAGCGTCCGCTTGAGATCGGTCGGCAGCGATTCGCGCGCCGCGCCGACGCCGATACGGACGCTGCCGTTCGACTGGAAATCGAGCGATGTCAGCTCGGTACCGGGTGTCGCTCGCACCGCGTCGTAGATCGCCGCGACCGTCGTGGTGAAACCGAGGCCGGGGCCGCGCACCGCCGACAGGCGTTCGGCGAGTTGGCGGTCGACGTCGGTCACCGTTTCGCCGCGGGCGAGGCCGGTGCGGCCGAGCGCCTCGGCGCGGCTTTCCAGCGCGTCGGCGCCGAAGCTGTATTTGGCGATGCGGACGAGATCGATGGCGAGCGTCACCAGTAGGATGGCGGCGCCGAGCACCGCCAGCCGGCGGACCAGCGCCCAGTCGATGCCGATGCGGCGACGACGGCGGGCGAAGGCCCCCTGACGCAGGTCGAGCACCGGTGCGGCGAGCGCAGCGACGAGCGTGGCATTGATCGCGTCCCGGTCCAGCGTATGTTGCGGCGTATCGCCGATGACCAGATCGGCGAGCGGCGCCTCGTCGGCGAAGGCGGTAGTGCGGCTTCGTACCAGCGCCGCGCCGGCGATCGTCGCGCGGACATAGCCTTCGTCGGGGCGCGGCAGCAGCAGCGGTGCGGGCAGGATCGCCAGCGGGTCGATGCCATGCGCGGTGAGGTCGGTGAGCCATTGCGCCATCTGCGCGAGCGCGACGACGGCGATCGGGCGTTCGCCCTCGCCTTCGTCGCCGACCGCGACGTGGAGTTCGGTGAGCGGGGTGGCGCTCGCCTCGGCGACGAGCAGGCGCGCGGCGGCGACCGCCTGCGCGGGCGAACGGACGGGCAGTTCGGCCCAGTGCAACGCGACCGATTCGGCAGGCGCGATCGCGATGACGGGATCGTCGCTTGCCGGCGGCACGCCGTCGCTTTCGCGGATCGCGCCATCGGCAAGTCGGAGCCAGCGATAGCCGCGGTCGCCGGACGGGAGGAACAGGAGCGTCGTCATGATTCGTCGCCCCATTGCCGCGCAACGAGCCGCGCGGGAAGCCGGCTTGCGTCGATCAGCGCCCTTTCCTGCAATTGCACGCCGCCGGTACTGACGTCGATCGCGAGCGCGAACCAGGTCGAGGTGACGGCGAGGCCGCCGCTGCCGCTGTCGGGCGTGGCACCGTTGCCGGCGAGGTTGAGGAAGGTGCTGGCGTCCTTGAACCCCTGCGGCGGGCGGCGGAGCAGCATGCCGCGGATCGCATCGGCCGACAGATTGCCGGGGAAGAGCATCGCGACCAGTGGCGCCTGTTCGGGGGTGAGCGTGTTGATGTTGATCGCCGCCGGCTTGGCATCGGGCAAGGTGCAGATCCACGGGCGAAGCTGCGCGTAGATGTCGGGCGTGACGCCGTCGACCGCGCGCAGCTCGCTGGGGTCGGCCATCAGCGTGCCGGCGGTACGATACGGGGTGGCGCGGGCGAGATAGACCGGGTCCTCGGCGCCATTGCCTTGCTGGTCCTGATCGCTGTCGATCCAGTCGGCGGTGGCGGCGGCAATCCGTTCGGCGGATTGCGTGGGGACGTTGATCGCGCGCATCAACCGGACGAACTGGATGCGCGACGCGATCGCCTGTGTCGAAGTGTAGACACCGGGGCCGAGCTTCGTGACGAGGCCGTTGAGGTTGAAGCAATTGCCGCCGTCGCGCACCCGCGCCACCGCGAGGCCGCCGCCGGGCAGTGGCAGACCGAACGGGCGGTTGCTCCAGCCGCCGGCGAGCGTGACGCGGTCGCGGCTGGAGCCGAGCATATCGGTGACCTTGGTGGTGGCGAGCGCCTCGGCGGCGCGGGCATAGCCGCGCGCCTGTTCGCCGGCGAGCGCGTTGCCGGCGAGCCGCGTCGTCAGCCGCAGCCGTTCGAGCGCGGTGCCGGCGAGCACGGCGATCATCGCGACGAGCAGCAGTACGGTGAGCAGCGCGGCGCCGCGCTCGCGGTCAGCCACCCGACGTCGCCGTCGGATTGGGGGTCGGCGATGCACCCGGGAGCGGGCTCGCGCTGCTGCCCGCGCCGACGAGTAGCATCAGGCGGAAGGCGGTGCCGTCGGTGCGGCGGACGGTGATCTCGGCTGCCTGCGGCAGCGCGGCGCCCTGCGTGCCGTCCCAGCGGTCGCTCCACGCGCCCCTGTAGCGATAGCGGGCGGCGACGCCGGCGACCTTGTCGAGCAGCGTCACCGCGGGCAGCGGCACGGCACCGTCGAGCATCGGATAGGCGACGCGCAACAGGGTGTTGCCGTCGAGTTGGTACACGACCTTCTGCGCGCTGGCGCGGGGGGCGGCGTCGACGTTCGCCCAGCCGGTACGGACGAAGCGGATGCGGCCGTCGCTTTCGCCGGTGAAGGCGGGAAGCAACGTCCCGCCCTCGTCGCGTGCGGGCCGGTCGATCGCCTGGCCGAGGTCGCCGGCGAGCAGCGACGCGGTGCGGTTGAGCGCGGCGATATCGTCGAAGCGCTTGCCGGTGGCGGTCTGCGCGCGGACGCTGAAGGTGAGGATCGCGACGCCGGCGGCGGCGATCAGGCCGAAGATCATCAGCGCGATCATCACCTCGACGAGGGTGAAGCCGGCTTGCGTGGTCGGGCGGGACGGCGGCATTGCGATCACGACGGCTGGTCCGGCGGGCGGATCGCGGTGGTGCGGCCGACGATCTGGCCGGCGCGGTTGGTCACCGCGACGTCGATGCGGACGATCGCGGCATTGCCGGTGCCGCGCACCTGCCGCACCCAGTTCCAGGTGCGGCCGCCGTTGACCTCGCTCCCCGTCGTGCGGCCGGCGACGGGCGGCTGCGCCTCGGTGACCGCGTCGTTGGCGACGTTGCGCGCGACGAGGCCGGCGACGAGGCTCTCGTCGAGCGTGCGCGCGCCGCGGATCGTCGCGGTCTCGAGCCGCAGCAGCGCGAGCACCGCGAGGCTGAACACCGCGAGCGCGACCATGATCTCGATGAGCGTGAAGCCGCGCGTCCGCATCAGCTCGCCACCCGGACCGAACCGTCGGCGGCGAGGTCGATCACCGCGCGCGCGCCGCTGCGGGTCAGCGTGATCTGCGCGGGGCGGTCGGCGAGGCCGGTGGGGTCGAAGATGATGCGCAAGCGGCCGCTCGCCTCGCCGGTGGCGGCGACGGTGCCCTCGGTCCAGCGTTCGACGCGCAGCGGCTTCTCCGCCATCGCCACCCACTGGCCGGCACCGCGCCGGTCGAAGCCGTAGCCGCCGGCGGTGATCCAGATGCTGACCGGCCGGGCATCGACGATCGCGGCATCGTGCGCGGCGCGGGCGCGCAGGGCGAAGCGCGCCGCCTCGTCCGCCACCCGGCCGCGCGGATCGGGCATGTTCCACACCGCGACGGCCGCCGCCAGGCCGATGATGGTCACCACCACCATCAGCTCGACGAGCGTGAAACCGTTGCGGCGCGGGGCCATGGCTATTGCCAGCTGGTGATGTCGGCGTTGACGCCCTCGCCGCCGTCCTTGCCGTCGGCGCCGAGGCTCCAGACGTCGGCCTCGCCGTGCTGGCCGGGCGAGGCGTAGAGATAGGGGCGGCCCCAGGGATCGGGCGGCAGCTTCTTGATATAGCCGCCGCGCTGATATTCGGCGGCGTTGACGCCCGCGGGCGCGGTGACCAGCGCCTGCAGGCCCTGCGACGTGGTCGGATAATTGTTCATCTGGAGCCGGTACATTTCCAGCGCGCCCTCGATCGTGCTGATGTCCGATTTGGCCTTGGTGATCTTGCCCTTGTCGCCGGCGGGCAGGACGTTGAACGTCACGATCGCGGCGAGCAGGCCGATGATGACGATGACGACCATCAGCTCGACGAGGGTAAAGCCCTCTTCGCGGCGGTGCGGCTTCTTCTTGGGTGTACGCATGACTTGCCTCATTGTCCTGCCAGCGTGTTGAGCTGGAGGATGGGGAGCAGGATGGATAGCACGATCGTCGCGACGACGCCGCCCATCACGACGATGATCGCCGGTTCGAGCAGCGACAAGGCGGTGGCGGTGAAGCGATCGAACTCGCGCTCCAGATAGTCGGCGGCGCGCTCGAGCATCTCGTCGAGCCGCCCCGCCGCTTCGCCCGACGCCGCCAGATAGGTCAGCAGCGGCGGGAAGACGTTGGCGCGGCGCATCGCTGCCGACAGGCTGCCGCCGCCGCGGATGGCGTCGACGATCTCGTCGGAGGCGGCGCGCAGGCGGCGGTTGTGGATCGTCGAGGCGGTGAGCGCGAGCCCTTCGAGCAGCGGCAGGCGGCTGGCGATCATCGTGCTCAGCGTGCGCGACATGCGCGCGGCGTGGAGGTCGCGGAACAGCCGGCCGAGCAGCGGCAGGCGCAGCAAAGCGGTGTCGAAGGCGAGGCGCAATGCGGGGTCGCGCAGCGCGTACCAGCTGCCTAACGCCACTAACGCCACGCATAGAGCGATCAGCCACCAATAGCCGACGAGGAAGTCCGACAGGCCGATGACGATCCGGGTGAGCAGCGGCAATTGCTGTCCAACCGTATCGAATTGCTCGACAACTTGCGGGACGACGAACATCATCAGCGCGGTGACGACACCCATCGCCACGACCGCGAGGATGGTCGGATAGGCGAGCGCGGTGATCAGCTTGCCGCGGATCTCCGCCTGGCGTTCGAGCAGGGCGGCGAGCCGGTCGAGGATCGTCGGCAGGCTGCCCGAGCTTTCGCCCGCCGAGACCATCGCGCGATAGAGCGGCGGAAAGCTCTTGCCCTCGCGCGCCATCGAATCGGCGAGGCGGCGGCCCTCGACGACGCCGGCGTGGACGTGGGAGACGATCGTGCGGACGCTGTCCTGCTCGGTCTGGCGGGTGATGGTGCGGAGCGATTCCTCGAGCGGCGAGACGCGGTTGAGCGTCGCGAGCTGGCGGGTGAAGAGGGTGAGCTGCTTGACGCTCATCTTCCTCGCGCCGAATTTGATGCCGAACAGCGGGCGGCTGGTCGCCGCGGGCGGCGCGCCGGGGTCGAGGCGGACGACGTAGAGCTTGCGCCGGTCGAGCTGCGCGCGCGCGGCGTCGAGCGACGGTGCGGCGACGTGGCCGCGCTGCTCCTGCCCGCGGGTGTCGATGGCGAGATAGTCGAAGTCAGCCATGCCATTTACGCCCGCGAGGAGAGAGCGATGGCTTATGGCGCGTGTTTGCGCGGGACATGTCCTCAATTCCATCGTCACCCCGGACTTGTTCCGGGGTCCACCGGGCCGCAGGGGTGCGGCAGGCTCCTCCAGCCGTTCTCCTCGCCGCGGGGTGGACCCCGGAACAAGTCCGGGGTGACGGAATATTGTGGACGAAGCGATCGAGCCTCATGGGCGCCGCCATAGCCAATGGCGATGCCCTGCCGGGAACGATGGTCGCGCAGTTACGCATCGTCCACCACCACGACATCGGTCGCGTCCCTGCGCGACACGCGCACCGCCTCTTCCGGCGTGGTCAGGCCGCGGCGGACCAGCGCCTCGGCCGCCTGGGCGAGGCTCGGCGTGCGGGCGAAGGCGTGGGCGGCGATCGCGGTCTCGTCGGTGCCGTCGTTGATCATGCGGCGGATCGTGTCGTCCACCCGCACCGCCTCGAACACGCCGATCCGGCCCTTGAAGCCGGTGTGGTTGCATTCGGGGCAGCCGACCGATTCGTAGACGGTCGCGTCGGGCTCGATGCCGAGCAGGCCGGCGACGCCATGCGATCCGGGTACCGCATGGCGGCAGACCGGGCAGAGCCGGCGCACCAGCCGCTGCGCGATCACCGCGCGCAGGGTCGATGCAAGCAGGAACGGTTCGACCTTCATGTCGCGCATGCGGGTGATCGCACCGATCGCGTCGTTGGTATGGACGGTCGACAGCACGAGATGGCCGGTCAGCGACGCCTGCACCGCGATTTCGGCGGTCTCGCGGTCGCGGATTTCGCCGACCATGACGACGTCGGGGTCCTGGCGCAGGATCGCGCGCAGGCCCGCGGCGAAGGTCAGCCCGACCTTGGGATTGACCTGCGTCTGGCCGACGCCCTCGACGGCATATTCGACCGGGTCCTCGACGGTGAGGATATTGCGGCTGCCGTCGTTGAGCAGGCGCAGCGCGCCGTAGAGCGTCGTCGTCTTGCCCGAGCCGGTCGGGCCGGTGACGAGGATGATGCCATTGGGTTCGGCGAGCGCACCGCGGAGCAGCGCGTACATCGCTGGATCGAGGCCCAGCGCCTCGAGATCGATGCCGGCATTGTCCTTGTCGAGGATACGCAGCACGACGCGTTCGCCGGCGCGGCTCGGCAAGGTCGACACGCGGACGTCGAGCAGCTTGCCGCCGAGGGTGAGGCCCATGCGGCCGTCCTGCGGCACGCGCCGCTCGGCGATGTCGAGCCGGGCCATGACCTTGATGCGGCTGACGACGACGGGGGCGACGTGCGGCGGCATGCGCAGCGTCTCGCGCAGCACGCCGTCGATGCGCATGCGGACGATCAGGCCGGTCTCATAGGGCTCGATATGGATGTCGGACACGCCGTTGCGCGCGGCGTCAGCGATGATGCCGTTGATGAGGCGGATCGCGGGAGCGTCGTCGGCGGTGTCGAGCAGGTCCTCGGCGGTCGGCAGCCCCTCGGCGAGGCTGTCGAGCTCGTCGCCCATGCCGACCGCGGCGAGCGCATTGGCCTGACCGTCCATCGCGTAATTGTCGGAAAGCAAGCGGTCGAACTGCGGCGCCTCGACGATCGATACGTCGAACGGGCGGGCGAGATAGCGGCGGATCTCGATCAGCGCCTTGGGATTGGCGCCGGCGCGCAGCGCGACGGTGAGATGCGCGTCGGTGTCGGGCGCGTCGAGGGCGTCGCCGGTGCGGATGATCATTGCTGGTGCCTAACCGGGTTCGTCATTTCCGTGGTGGAGTCGATGTCCCTGACGGCCGCCGCCTCCCCTTCGTCATCCCCGCGCAGGCGGGGATCCAGACGCGCAGGTGCCGCGATGGCGCCGCGAGGTCCGCGGGTATGGATCCCCGCCTGCGCGGGGATGACGGTGTTGGGGGTGAGAGGTGCGCCCTCCCCGTTCGTCATCCCGGCGGAGGCCGGGACCCATGGGTGCGGGACGCCGGTGGCGTGCGCCGACGCCGGTTGCGCCGTGTCCATGGGTCCCGGCTTTCGCCGGGATGACGATGGGGGGAGCGTCCTCCCCGATAGTCCCGTGGCGGTGGGGAGAATCGCGACGGGCGCCTCCCCCTTTTCGTCATGCCCGCGGAGGCGGGGATCCAGACGCGCAGGTGTTGCGATAGCACCGCGAGGTCCGCGCGTATGGATCCCCGCCTCCGCGGGGATGACAGCTTTTGTGGATAGGTAATCACCCTCCCCGTTCGTCATCCCGGCGGAGGCCGGGACCCATGGGTGCGGGTCGTTGATGGCGCGCGCCGACGCCGGTTGCGCCGTGTCCATGGGTCCCGGCGTTCGCCGGGATGACGATGGGAGGAGCTTTCTCCCCGATACTCCCGTGGCGGTAGGGAGGATCGCGACGGGCGCCTCCCCCTTTTCGTCATCCCCGCGTAGGCGGGGATCCAGACGCGCAGGTGTTGCGATAGCACCGCGAGGTCCGCGCGTATGGATCCCCGCCTGCGCGGGGATGACGGTCTTGGGGGTGAGAGATGCGCCCTCTTCCTTCGTCATCCCGGCGAAGGCCGGGAGCCATGGGTGCGGGACGCCGGTGGCGCGCGCCGACGCCGACCGCGCCGCGTCCATGGGTCCCGGCTGTCGCCGGGATGACGATGGGGGGGTATGCGCGGCGGGCGTGGTCCTCATCGGTCCCTCGGGCGGATGACCTTCGTCGTATTGTGCTGGATCGGCACCGCGATGCGCGGGTCCTCGATGTTGCCGGGGATCGGTGCCGAGGGGATCGGCGGTGCGGCGCCGAGATAGTCGCGGACCAGCTGGTCGATCGACGGCTCCTCGTTGGGCGATTGCAGCCCCTGTTGCAGGCGGATGTAGCCGTAGCGCTGCTCGGCGACCCGGCGGCTGTCGGCGGCGCTGCGCAGGATCGTCGGCCGGATGAAGATCATGAGGTTGGTCTTGTTGCGCGACTTGGCCTTCGACTTGAACAGGTTGCCGAGCACCGGAATGTCGCCGAGCAGCGGGATCTTCTCGATCGTGCGGCGCTCCTCGTCGCTGAGCAGCCCGCCCATCACCGCGATCTGGCCCTCGTCGACGGTCAGCGTCGTCTCGATCTCGCGCTTGTTAAGGATGAGGTCGCTGTTGTCGCTCGACACCGGGCCGGCGATCGAGCTGACCTCGAGGCGCAGGTTGAGCTTGACCGTGCCGCTCGAATTGACCTGCGGCCGCGCGGTCAGCTCGATACCGACATTCTCGCGCTGCGTGGTGCGGAAGGTGTTGTCGAAATTGTTCGACAGCGCCTGGCCGGTGGTGATCGGAATCTCCTGGCCGACGAGGCTGTGCGCTTCCTGATTGTCGACCGTCACCAGATGCGGGACCTGCAACAGGTTCGACGTCGTATCGCTCTTCACCGCGTTGATGATCGCGCCGAACAGGACGTCGCCGATCTTGCCGCCGAAGCCGCCGAAACCGCCGGTCGAGCTGAGGATCGAATTGAGCGCCGACTGGGTGAGCGTATCGGACGCGGTATTGTTGGTCACGGTGGTGACAACGCCATTCGCGACCGTCGTCGTGGTGTTGTTCGACAGTTCGCGCGCGCCGATCGCGCCGGCGATCTGGAGGATGTTGGGCGCGCTGTTCGAGAAGGTAGAGGCCGCGAAGGCGCCGCCCGACGGGTTGGCGAGGACGAATTGCGCGCCGAGCTTGTTGACCGTCGAATCGGAGACTTCGGCGACGATCCCCTCGATCAGCACCTGTTCGCGGCGGGTGTCGAGCTGGCGGACGACGTCAGCCAATTGCCGCTGGATATCGGCGGGCGCGGCGATGACGATCGCGTTCGCGCCCTGGAACCGGGTGACGACCGCGGCGGTACGGCCGCCCTGAGTGGTGATCGCAGGCTGGTTGGGGCCGTTGGCGCTGCCGCCGCCGCTTGGCTGCTGGACCGGTGCCTGCGTCACCTGACGCTGCTGGCTCTGCCCGCCGCTGCCGCCGGTGCTGCTGCCGAAGCCGGTCTGCGTGCGCGAGAGCTGCGTCTCCTGCACCGCATCGGGAGTCTGGCCGACGAGCTGCTGGAGCACGGGGAGCAATTGCGCGGCGTCGGCATTCTCAAGGAAGACGACGCGGATCTCGGTGCCGTTCTTCGCTTTCTGGTCGAGGTCCTGCGCGACCTGGACGAGGCGCGCGACGCTGTTGGCGTCGCCGCGGATGATGACCGAATTGCTGCTGTCGACCGCGGTGACGCTGGTGCCGACGCCGCCCTGCGCACCGCCGCCGCCCTGCCCGCCGGGCGCGCCGGTGGCGAGGCCCTGCAGGGCGGCGGCGATCTCCTTCGCGCTGGCGTTCTTGAGCGCGACGACGCGGGTCGAGGCATTGTCGGCATCGACGCGGCGCAGCACCTCGCGGATGCGGCGGATGTTGTCGCCGAAATCGACGACGACGAGGCTGTTCGAGCCGCGATTGGCGCTGACCGACCCTTGCGCGCTGACCAGCGGGCGCACCGTCTCGATCGCCTGCGTCGCGTCGATCGAGCGGAGGCGGACGATCTCGGTGACGAAGCTGTTGCGGTTGGCGCCGGCCGACCCGATGCGGCTCGGCTGCGAGGCGGCATTGTCGATCGGCTGGATGCGGAAGGCACCGTTGCCGGTCGGCACCGCGACGAGTCCGTTGGCGCGCAGCGTCGACAGGAAGGTCTCGAAATATTCGGAGCGGCTGAGCGGCCGGTCGGTGACCACCGTCACCTTGCCGTTGACGCGTGCGTCGATGATGAAGGTGCGGCCCGTCACCTTGGCGGCGTCGGCGATGAAGGCGCGGATGTCGGCGTCGCGGACGTTGAGCGTGGTCTGGGCCAGCGCCGTCGTCGGCAGCGCGAGCGCGGCGGTGGACAGCAGCAGGGCGTAGGCGAGCGTCTTCATGGGAACCGTCTTCATCAATTGGGCGCGATCGTGATGGCGAGCGCAAGCGTCTGCGACCCACGTTCGACGGTGATGGGGATGTTGCCGCCGCCGGCGAAATCGGCGGTGACGCGGTCGAGGTCCTGCGGGCCGCTGACCGGCCGGCCGCCGATCGCGGTGACGACGTCGCCGTCGCGCAGGCCGGCGTTGCGGAACAGCGCGCCCGACCCCTGCGAGCGGACGACGAGACCGGAGATGCGGCCCGAATCGATGCGCGGGATGAAGCCGATCTCGTTGCGGATCTGGTTGGCGCGGATCGCCGCGGGTGCGCCGGTGCCGGGCGACGGCGGCGCGGGCGGCGTGCCGGGGGCGCCGAGCGCGGCAGGCTGGGCGCCGGCGGGCGCGTCGGACTGGACGAGGAACAGATCCTCGGCCGTGCCGCCGCGATCGATGGTGATATGGTCGAAGGCGACCGCCTTCAATCGGACGCCGGGCTGGATCTCCTCGCCGACCGCGACGCTCTTCTGGACGTTGTCGGGACCGGCGAGGATCGCCGAGCCGCGGCCCGACGCCTCGTCGACGCGGATGCCGAACAGCGTCAGCTGGAGCGAGGTGACGGTCGCCGGCCCCTGTTGCGGCCCGCCGAGGCGGAAGAAGGGATCGAAGCCGGCGAGCACGTCATAGGGGCGGCCGGGCACGGTGACCGCCGCCGGGCGCCAGTCGCCGAGCGGCGACACCGGCGTGACGAGCGTCCACACCAGTCGCGCGCTCTGCGTCGCCAGTCCTGCGATCAGGATCAGCTCGGCCAGCGAATAGACGTTCACGACGGGCAAGCGGCGCAAAAGGCGCCGCGTGCGCGCGTCGAGTTTCAAGCGCATGAAGTCATCCCGTCCCGCAGCGTCCGCCTACGCATGGCATGTTACGCTTTTGCGGCAAAGAGGGATCATACGGTGACGATGCGGGTGCCGAGCCGTTCGGCTTCCTCGGGATCGTGGGTGACCATCAGGATCGGCAGGCCGGCCTCGTCGCGGACGCGGAGCAGCGCGTCCATGATCTCGCCGCGGCGCGATCGGTCGAGCGACGACAAGGGCTCGTCGAGCAGCAGGAAGGCGGGGTCGCTGAGCAGCGCGCGGCCGATCGCGACGCGGCGCGCCTCGCCGCCCGACAGGGTGCGCGGCCAGCGGTCGAGCAGATGGCCGATGCCGAGCATCGCGACGGTGGCGGCGAGGCCGCTGTCGTCGGCGGCGCCGTAGCGGAGGTTGGCGCGGACGCGGCGATGCGGGAACAGCCGCGGGTCCTGGAAGACGTAGCCGGCACGGCGGTGCTCGGGGGCGACGTCGACCGCTCCCGCCGAATCGAACAGCGTGCGGCCGGCGACGACGATGCGGCCGGCATCGGGGCGGAGCAGGCCGGCGACCATGTTGAGCACGCTCGTCTTGCCGATCCCCGACGGGCCGAAGAGGACGGTGAGCCCCTCGCCCGCATGCAGGTCGAGCGCGACCGAGGCCTCGCCGAGCCGCTTCTCGACGCGGACCTCAAAGGACATGCAGGCCCCGGCGGATGCGGCGGGTGAGCAGTTCGGAGATCAGCAGCGCGGCGAGGCTGAGCGCGACCGACATGGCGGACAGGCGCCAGACGGTCGCCTCGGCCCCGGGCTGCTGGAGCGCGGAATAGATGGCGAGCGGCAGCGTCTGCGTCTCCCCCGGCACGTTGGAGACGAAGGTGATCGTCGCGCCGAATTCGCCGATCGAGCGCGCGAAGCCGAGCACCGCGCCGGCGAGGATGCCGGGCAGGCTGAGCGGCAGGGTCAGCGTCCAGAACACCCGCCACGGCCCGGCGCCGAGCGTGCGCGCGGCGCTTTCGAGGCGGCGGTCGACCGCCTCGATCGACAGCCGCATCGCGCGGACCATCAGCGGCAGCGCCATGATCGCCGCAGCGATCGCCGCGCCGGTCCAGCGGAACAGGACGGTCACGCCGAACCAGCGTTCGAGCAGGCTGCCCAGCGGACCATTGGGACCGAAGGCGAGCAGCAGCAGCCAGCCGGTCACCACCGGCGGCACCACGAGCGGCAGATGGACGAGCGCGTCGAGCAGCAGCTTGCCGGGAAAGCGCCCGCGCGCGAGCAGCCACGCCAGCGCGAAGGCGAGCGGCAGCACCGCCGCCATCGCGACGCCGCCGACCTTGAGCGATAGCGCGACGATCGTCCATTCCGCCGGCGACAGCATCAGCGCGGGGTGAATCCGTAGCCGGCGAAGATCGCCTTGCCGGGGCGGCTGATCAGGAAGCGGCGGAAGCCCTCCCCTTCGGGATTGCGCGAGGCGGCGAGGCGCGCGACCGGATAGGTGATCGGCGGATGGCTGCGCGCCGGGAAGACGCCGGCGATACGCACATTGGACGAGGCCCTCGCGTCGGTGGCGTAGACGATGCCGAGCGGCGCGGCGCCGCGCTCGACCAGCGTCAGGGCGGCGCGGACGCTGTCGCCGCGCACGATTTTGGGGGCGACCGCGCTCCATACGCCGAGGCTGCGCAGCGCCGCCTCGGCGTAGCGGCCGGCGGGGACCGGCGCGTCGGCCATCGCCAGCGGCCCGGCGGCGAGCACCCGTGCCAGCGCGGCGGGCGGGCGGACGGGGATACGGACCGGATTGCCCTTCGCCGCGACGACGACCAGGCGGTTGCCGAGGAAGGTGACGCGGCTGCTCGCAACGATCAGCCGCTTGGCGGCGAGCGCATCCATCCACTCCTGATCGGCGGAGACGAACAGATCGGCGGCACCGCCCGCCTCGACCTGCCGCGCCAGCGCCGAGGAGGCGGCGAAGGACACGACGGGGCGCGGATGGCCCTGTTTCGCCCAGGCGTCGGCGGCGGCGTTCATCGATTCCTGAAGGCTGGCGGCGGCGAGCACCAGCGGCGGCTTGCGCTGCGCCGCGGCGGGCGCGGCGATCGCGAGCGACAGGAGCAACAGGGGACGGATCATCACGGCACCTCGAATCAACGAATATATACCGCCGTATACAAGGGTTGCGTCCGGCGCGACCGACGTTTTCAACGCACTTCGTCGAGGCTCATCGTCTCGTATCGATAGGCGGCGAGCCGCGCGCCGAGGCAGGCCACCATCGGCGCGACGCGGTCGCCGGCCGAGGACGCGCCTAGCGGCAGAACGAATTGCGCCGACGGCAATGCGGACTGACGGTCGTGGCCGATCGTCCCGCTGACCGCATGACATGCGCGGGCGATGGCTTTCGCCGCCGACGCGGTCAGGACCGGCTTCTCGCCGCGCGTCGTCGTGCACGCAGCGAGTGCGACGACGCCGAGCGCCGCGACGGTGATGCGCTTCGCAGTCATTCGCTACCCCTTCCCCACAGTCATCCGTGACCTCCGACGTGTTCGAAACCGTTGCGGGAGCCCACCAGTGCTCCTGCGAAAGCAGGAGCCCAGGAGTCCGGAACACTATAGGTTATTGTTCTGCTTGGCCCTGGGTTCCGGCTTTCGCCGGAACACTGTACTACATCGGAAGGCGAGTGGACTTTCGCGGAGGATTCGAACACGTCGGGGTGGCATAGCCACAAGATAACCATTTCCCCGCGGTCGCATCACGTCGCGCTCACCCGGCCGGTGCGCTGGAGCTTGCCCCAGCCGACCATCGGGCCGCGCAGCGCCTGCGCTATCGCCTTGAGCACGACGTAATACATGATCTGGCGATAGCCGATCCGCTGCGGGATCAGCAGCCAGAGCAGGCGCCATTTCTCGCGGCGTTCGAGCGCGAAGGCGATCGTCGCGGCGAGCAGGTCGATCGCGGTGAACACCAGCCAGAAGCCGAGCATCGTATAGACGTCGTGGCTGGTCTGCGCCCAGCCGTGCGCCTGGATGTCGAGATAGGTGACGAAGAAGCTGACGAGCAACGCCAGATCGATGATCGGGCTGATCGCGGCGAGCAGGATCTGGAAGACGATCGCCTGCGGCAGGCCGACCCAGCCGAGCCCGCGCGGGGCACTGCGGCCGATCGCCGAGCGATGCTTCCACAGGCATTGCAGCGTGCCGAACGCCCAGCGGAACCGCTGTTTGGCGAGCGCGCGGAACGTCTCGGGCGCCTCGGTCCAGGCGATCGCATATTGGTCGTATTGCACGCGCCAGCCGGCGCGCTGGATCGCGATGGTGAGGTCCTGATCCTCCGCCAGCGTGTCGTGCGGATAGCCGCCCACCGCACGGATCGCCGCCAGCCGCCACGCGCCGACCGCACCCGGCACGACGGTGATCGCGTTCAGGCGGGCGAAGGCGCGGCGTTCGAGGTTCTGCGCGGTGATATATTCGAGCGCCTGCCATTTGGTGACGAGGTTGACCCGGTTGCCGACCTTGGCGTTGCCGGCGACCGCGCCGAGCTGCGGATCGTCGAACCAGCGCGCGAGGCGGGCGATCGTCGTCGGCTCGAACTGGGTGTCGGCGTCGAGCGCGATGACGATCTCGCCCTTGGCCAGCTCAAGTCCGGTGTTGAGCGCGCGCGCCTTGCCGCCATTCTCCAGCGTCAGCAGGCGCACGCGGGGATCGTCGGCGAAGGTGGCGGCGACGATCGCGGAGGTCGCATCCTTCGAGCCGTCGTCGATCACGATCACCTCGATCCGGACGTCGGTGGAGGCGAGCACGCCGCGCACCGCGCGTTCGATGACGCGCTCCTCGTTATAGGCGGGGATGAGCACGGTGACGAAGCGGTCGGGGTCGATGCGCGGGAAGACGGTGCGCCCCTCGCGCCGCGCCTGGATCAGCGCCAGCGCGGAGAGCGCCAGCGCGCGCAGGATGCCGATCGCGATCGCGATCGCGAACAGCCAGCGCAGGCCGATCGCCATCGCGCCGAGCATGGTGAACAGGCCGAGATCGACATTGGCGGCGAGCTGGTCGCTGGCGCTGATCGGCGGCATCGCGGCATGGCGCGACAGGCCAGCGAGCGTCGACACCGGCACGAACTGATAGCCGAGCGCGCGCAGCCGATCGATGATCACCGGCAACGCCGCGACCGTCTCGGCGCGATTGCCGCCGGCGTCGTGAAGCAGGATGACGTTGCGGCTGCAATCCGCATCCGAATCCTCGTCGCAATGGTCGGGGCCGCTGGTCACCCGGGCGATGGTGGCGTCGATGATCTGCTGGACGCCAGGCCGCTTCCAGTCGCCCGGATCGACGTGCAGGCCGACCGAGACGTAGCCGCGTTCCTGCGCCTGCAGGGCCGGCTCGATCTCGTCGGCGGTGGAGGGTTCGGCGTCGCCGAAATAGGGCGCGCGGAAGAAGCGTAGCGAATGGCCGGTGAACGCCTGGAACAGGCGCTGCGTCGCGTTGAGCTCGAACCACACCTGCCCCGGCGAGACGGTGGCGAGGTTCGGGTGGGTATAGGTGTGGCTGCCGATCTCATGCCCCTCGGCGACCATCCGCTGGAGCAGCGAACGCTGAGTCAGCGCATTCTCGCCGACGATGAAGAAGGTGGCGGCGACGTGCTTCTGCTTGAGCACGTCGAGGATCTGCGGCGTCCAGGTGCGATCGGGACCGTCGTCGAAGGTCAGCGCGAGCTGGGTCTTGCGATAGCCGGTGCGATCGACCTCATAGGCCTTGGGCAGGCGATCGAAGCGGACGTCGGTGATCGCGCCACCCGGCCCCGCCACCGCATGGCGCGCGCCGGGCACGGGGGTGGCGGCGATCTTAAGGATCTCGCCCGCGCCCTCGATGTCGACGTTGGTGCCGGCGGGGATGGCGTCGATCGCCGACGGCGGCGGCAAGGTGCGGTGATCGCGGCCGAACAGCGACCACAGGCCCGGGTCCTCCGAACCCAGCCGCCACAAAGCGACGCTGCCGACGCCGGCGCGGTGCAGCATCTCGATCTGGTTATAGGCGGAGGCGGCGTCGAGCAGCCAGACGACGTGGCGGGTGCCGCCCTCGCTATAGGCGAAGCTGCTGTTGCCGCTGGCGCGGTCGAAGGCGGGCATCGTCCCCGAATCGCGCGCCGCCTGCCACGCCTCCTCGACGCCGAGCGGGTCGCCGCTGCCGTCGTGCCAGTCATAGGCGTAGGAGCCGATCGCGACGACGAGCTTGGCGGCGGGGATGCCGCGCGCTGCATTGGCGACGGTCTCGGCGAACCAATGCTGCGAGGCGATCGGACCGGCAGGGCCGCTCGTCTCGTGCTCGTCATAGGCCATCAGGAAGATCTTGTCGGTGACCCGGGCGTAGGCGGGCAGGTTCCAGTCGGGATTGGCGACCGGCGCGGCGATCGACACGCTCCAGCCACGCGGCGCGAAGCGGCGCTGCGCCTCGCCGAGGAAGGTGCGATAGTTCGCCTGCGCGCTCGCCGGCAGGTCCTCGAGATCGAAGAAGGCGCCGCCGGCGCCGTTCGCCGCCAGCCACGGGATCAGCCGGTCGAGAAAGGCCGCGCGCGCCCTGGGGTCGGCGAGCAGCGCGGCGGTGCCGGCGCCGTCCCAGGTGCCGTTGGTCGCATTCTGGATCATCGGGATGACGACCGGGCGATGCACCGCGCGGTTGAGGATGGCGCGGCCGGCGGTGTCGCGGAACACGGTGAGGTGATGATCGGCGCCGGTGACCGAGACCCAGCCGGGGATTACCCAGTCGAGCTGTTCGACATGGCGTTCGAGGCTGGCGGCGCTCGACGGGTCCCAGGGGGTGTGGAAGGCGATGGCGAGGTTGGGGTTGGCCGCCGCATCCTTGCCCCGGCCGGTGCCGAGCAGCTCGCCGGCGTAATAATTGAGGCCGCGCTTGGCGCGACGGATGACGCCGTGCGGGGGGGCGAGCCGGCGCAGCACCGGGCGCTCGACGTCCACCGGCAGCAGCGGCGCCGCGGGAACGGCGCCGATCGACACCGCGAACACCGCGACCGCGAGGATGACCAGCGCGACGAACGCGACGACGCCGAGCGTGAAGCGCCGCTTGCGCCGCCCGCTGGCGTCATAGAACACGGGATGTTGAGACATGATACGGCACTTCCCCCCCGCCCCACATGCGCCAGACCGGGTGCCGCTATCAAGACGCGCCGATGACAAAGCCGTCACGGGCGGCGATCAGGCGCGGTGCTGGGTCGACGTTCGGTCACTCCTCCCCTCCGGCGGGCAGGGCTATTGCATGTGGCTATGTTGATGGGGCTCGATCGGTTTCCGCATGAGATTCGTCACTCCGGACTGGTTCCGGGGTCCACCGGGCCGAAAGGGAATGTCGTCGAATACAGCCTTTCTCCTCGCCGCAGGGTGGACCCCGGAACCAGTCCGGGGTGACGGGGTGGGTTTGGAAAACGGGGGGCTCACACGAACCTTTATATGTGAGCGTCTTACCCCGCCGAGGGGAGCAATTCCGCTCGGATCCCCCTCGTCGATGCGGCCTAACCCTGCGGCACGACCAGCACCGTGCTGCCGTGCGTGTCGCCGGCTTCGAGCGCGCGATGCGCCTCGGCGGCCTGTTCGAGCGCGTAGCGCTGGCCGATGTGCGGGCGGATCGCGCCACGGCGCAGCATTGCGAAGACGCGGTCGACGCCGGCGCGGCGCTCCTCGGCGGTGACGTAATAGTCGAACAGCGTCGGGCGGGTGACGAACAGCGAGCCCTTGGCGGCGAGCGTGCCGAGCGCGACGTCGGTGACCGGGCCGCCCGCATTGCCGTAACTGACGATCAGCCCGCGCCGTGCGGTGGCGGCGAGCGTCGCGTCCCACGTCGCCTTGCCGACGCCGTCGAAGACGACCGCGACGCCATCGCCATCGGTCAGCGCGCGGACCCGCGCGGCGACATCCTCGTCGCGGTGGAGGATGACGCGGTCGGCGCCGGCGGCACGCGCGTGCTCGGCCTTGTCGGCACTGCCCGCGGTGCCGATCACCGTCGCGCCGATCGCCTTCAGCCAGCCGACCAGCAGCTGGCCGACGCCGCCCGCCGCCGCCCAGACCAGCACCGTCTGCCCGGGCTGCACCCGCGCGCAGCGATCGGCCAGGCATTCGGTGGTGCAGCCCTTGAGCAGCAACGCCGCCGCGGTCTCGTCGTCGACGTCGTCGGGGAGGTGGAGAAGCTGCTGCGCGGCGACGTTGCGCGCAGTGGCGTACGCGCCGCGTGCCGGGCCGAAGGTGCCGACGCGATCGCCGACCGCAAAGCCCTCGACGCCGTCGCCGACCGCCTCGACCACGCCCGCCGCCTCGCTGCCGAGGCCGGCGGGCAGCTCGACCGGATAGACGCCGCTGCGGTGATAGGTGTCGATATAGTTGAGGCCGACCGCGTGGTGGCGCATCCGCACCTCGCCGGGGGCGGGCGGCGGCAGGTCGGCGTCGACCCATTCGATCACCTCGGGCCCGCCGGTGCGGGTGATGCGTGCTACGCGTTCGCTCATCTCATCCTCCTTCGTCCACGCCTTCCGAACCGTCCGGCCGGCGCGGGGTTGCACGGTCAGCGCGGCACGGCGAACCAGATCGTGTGCATCGCGCCCTTGCCGTTGCTGCGCGCGCGGACGGTGACCTCGTCGACGGCGAAGCCGCCCTCGCGCAGGCGGCGGGCGAAGGCGGCGTCCTTTGCGGCGGACCATATGGCGAGCACCCCGCCGGGGGTCAGCGCCGCGCGCGCCGCGGCGAGGCCGCGTGCCGCATACAGCCGGTCGTTGGCAGCGCGGACCAGCCCGTCGGGGCCGTTGTCGACGTCGAGCAGGATCGCGTCATAGGTCCGCGGCGTCGCGGCGATCACCTCGGCGACATCGGCGAAGGTGACCGCGACGCGCGGATCGTCGAGGCAACCGGCGGTCAGCGCCGCCATCGGCCCGCGCGCCCAATCGACGATCTGCGGCACCAGTTCGGCGACGGTCACCCGCGCCTGCGGGCCGAGCGCGGCGAGCGCGGCGCGCAGCGTGAAGCCCATGCCATAGCCGCCGACGAGCAGATGCGGCGCGGCACGGCCGGTGAGCCGGTCGATCGTCATCGTCGCCAGCGCCTCTTCGGAGCCGCTCATCCGGCTGTTCATCAGCTCGTTGCGGTCGAGCACGATCATATAGTCGCCGCCGCGGCGGAACAGACGCAGCGGCTCGCCGCCGGGGACCGGGGCGGTGTCGATCAATTCGCGTGGCGTCATGCCGGCTCGCTCCTGCTGCGCACAAAGCGCGCCTCTACCGCGACGATCGCCGCGCCGCGATGGGCGTTTTTGCAGAATCGGGCGTTTTGCTTTAACGGGCGTCGCCGAGACGGCGTGCCTGCTGCGCGTCGTCCATATCGAATCGACAGGATCATCACGCCCCACATGTCAGCCTACAAGCCCCAGACGTTCCAAGAGCGCGCCGCGCTGTCCGCCCAAGCCAAGCAGGCGGCGTTGGAGAAGCTGCGCGCCAAGCCGCCGCTCGACCCGGCCGTGGTGGCCGCCCGCGTCGCCGCCGCCGAAGCCAAGGAAGCCGCGCTCGCCAAGGCGCGCGCCGACAAGCAGGCCGCGCGCGAACAGGCGATCGCGGAGAAGAAGGCCGCCGCCGAAGCCGCCGCGCTCGCAGCCGCCGAGGCCGCCGCGAAGGCCAAGCCCAAGATGCCGACCGAAGCCGAGATGAAGGCAGCGCGCGACGCCCGCTACGCCGCCCGCAAGCAGCGCGCGGGGAAGAAGTAAGGTCGCTTCGACAACCAGCGCGTTCGAGATACGAAAGGGGCCGGCGGAAAACCGCCGGCCCCTTTTTGCATATTATCGAGACATCGTCTCCGACGAGTGACCGACCACTACGGTCCTAGAATTTCACGTTCGCCGCGGCGCGGAAATAGCGGCCGAGAATGCCCGTGAAGTACGTGGTTGTCCCACCGCCAGCCGGTGACGGATAGGGCGGCGCGCGGTCGAAGACGTTGTCGACGATGAAGCGCAGACCAAACTGCTGGTTCACCTTCACACCCACCGTCGTATTGAATACCGTCCAGGCCCCGACGCCGCGAATGTCGCGGGAATTTGCCGCCTCGTCGATATCGAAGGCACCCTTGCCGATATATCGGCCCTGGAAGAGCAGATTGAAATTATCGCTGTCGTAGGTGAGGTTCGCCGTACCCGAGTGACGCGGATAGCCGACTTCGCCAGCGGTGTGATCGATGTCGCCGGTGCCGACCTGCGTCTCAAGCTTGTCGCGGTAGAAATAATTGGTCGACAGGCCGACGACGCCGCCGTTCGTCAGACCGATGCGCTCAAGCGGCAGGCGATAGGCTGCGGTCACGGTCAGGCCGGCCATCTTGTAGGACGCCGCATTGTAATAGCCTTCCCGGATCGTCGTCAGCTGGCCGTCAGCGTCACGATCGAACGTGCCGCAAAATTCGTTCGGATAGCCCGGCGAATCATAGCAGGCGTTGAGCAGTGACGCACCGTCGAGCGAGGTGATTGCGTTCTTCAGCTTGATGTCCACCCAATCGACCGCGAGCGAGAAGCCACGGACGAACTGCGGCTGGAAGATCGCACCGACGGTCCAACTATCGGCGGTCTCGTTTTGCAACGCCGGATTGCCCGCGATCGTCACCGGTATGGTGAAGTTGCTGAAATTGGAGTCGAACGTCGCGGTGTTGATCCCGGCCGCAGCGCAATTGGCGGCGCGTACGGACGGATTGGGGCCGCTACCGACATAGCGGGCATCGCAAGGATCGTTGCCCACATCGAATGCGCGTGACGTCGGATTGAACACCTCGGTGATCGCCGGCGAGCGGATCGACCGGGTGAAATTGCCCCGGAAGGTCAGATCGCGGAAGAAGCCGAGGCGGCCGCCCGCGGTCCAGGTGAGATCACCACCCGACAACGAGTTGTCGACGTACCGTGCCGCGCCGTCGAACTCGAGCGTCTTGAGCCACGTCAGGGCATTCTTGCTCGAGACGAAGGGCACGACCAATTCGCCGAAGACCTCGTCGGTATTGTATTTGCCGGCGATCGGATCGATCGGGATCGTCCGGCCGAACTGCTGTTTGGTACCGTCGGCGAGCGTCTCGCCGGCGTAATAGGTACCCGGATCGAACCGCGTCTTCTCTTCGCGATGCTCGTAGCCCGCCGAGATGCTGACGTCGTTGCCGAACAACGTGAACACCGGGCCATTGATGTTGGCGTTGAACACATATTGTTCGTTGACCGAACGCGGCGTCGCGATCGCGAAGA
Source organism: Sphingomonas sp. 2SG (assembly GCF_005503285.1). Classification (NCBI taxonomy): domain Bacteria; kingdom Pseudomonadati; phylum Pseudomonadota; class Alphaproteobacteria; order Sphingomonadales; family Sphingomonadaceae; genus Sphingomonas; species Sphingomonas sp. 2SG. Next base: position 23,595 of record NZ_SCMZ01000021.1, on the reverse strand, counting down.
TATAGTCGCGTGCCGCCTGGCTCGCCTGCCCGACACCGAAGATGTTCAGCGGCGCGCAGGTGCTGTTGAGCGTCGCGATGTTGGCGTTCACGGCGCCGGGGCGACAGGTGATATTACCCGAGGCGTCACGCACCGCGTCGATCGCATTGGCGAAATTCTGCTGAACGAGCTCATAGTTGCGGCCGGTGGTCTGCGAACGGCCGTAGACGCCCGACACTTCCCACTTGAAATCGTGACCGCCAACGTCGAGTGCGCCGTCGAAGCCGGCGACGAACCGATAGGTTTCGACCGTCGCCTGCGACCGTCCGGTGGTCAGATCCGAGAGCGCGCGACCCACGTAGAATTGCTGTTGGCCGGGCGCGAGATTGGCGGCGATCGTCGCGCGATCGGCCGTCGACAGATACGGGTTGTTGATGTTGACGAGCAAATTGCCGTCGGGGGTACCGGCGTCGTCGAACAGCGCCGTATTATAATTGGGCTGGTCGATCAGGTTGACGCCCTTTGCGTGGACATACCAACCCTCGCCGAAGAAGCGGATGTTGTCCGTCAGCTGATAGCTCGCCTGCACGCTGCCGATATAGCGTTCGGAGTTGGTGAGCAGATTCGACTGTGCGGGCAAATCGTAGCCGTTGCCGCCGCTGCTGATATAGCCCTGACGGAGCACGGTTCCGAGATCGAGCGGCACCAGCGTGCCATTCGGCCCGAACTGCTGGAGCTGGCCCGCAGCATTTCGGATGCCCGAGCGTGACGCGAGATAATCGTCCTCACTGAATGGGACGCCGCCGCTGGTGAAGGCGCTGTAACGCTGCGACGGATAGAGCAGGCGGGCGAATTGCGAATTGGCGGAGGCGGGGGGCGTGCCGAAGAAATTGCCGGCGGCGGTAATCGCGCGATCGCTGGCAGTCAGGCCGGTGACTTTGTTATACTCGCCCGAGATCGTGATATTGCCGCGTCCTCCTGCGAAGTTCTTGCCGGCGAGCAGGCTTAGGCGGTTGTCAGGGGCATCGTCGTGATCGGACAGGCCGGTCTGCGCCTCGAGGTTCAGGCCTTCGAAATTGCGCTTGAGGATGATGTTGACGGTGCCGGCGATCGCGTCGGACCCGTAGATCGGTGCGCCGCCGATCGCGACCGTCTCGATCCGCTCGACCAAGGTCGAGGGGATGTTGTTGAGGTCGACCTGCGTACCGGCGGATACTGGACCAAAAATGCTGGCGGTGTTCGACGAGACGAAACGGCGGCCATTGACCAGCACCAGCGTACGCTGCGTACCGAGACCGAAGAAGTCGACGAAGGTCTGCGCCGGGCCGAAGGACGATTGCGCGCCGACTCCGCTGTTGCCCGGTGGGCCGAAGGCGGGAAGCTCGGTCAGTGCCTGACCGACGTTGGTATAGCCGCGGTTCTGGATCTGCGCCGCGCCGATCACCTGCGTCGGCTGCAACGTGTCGAATTCGGGCCGCGCAATGCGCGAGCCGGTGACGACGATATCAGCGCCTCCGGCCTGATCCGGCGCTGCCGGCGCCCCCGTCGTCTGGGCGACGCCAGTCTGATCCTGGCCAGGGTCCTGCGCGGCGACGTCGGCGGGTTGGGTCGGCGCTGGCGTAACCGTCTGCGCGGCAGCCGGGCTGGCCAATCCTACGAGAGCGAGCACGCTCGCGCCCAACAGAGCACGCGACCGGGAAGCACGGAAGATCATCTAACAGCCCCTGAACAAAGAATTTTTTAGCTCAACGCTGTTGTTAGGTTCAGGACTCGCGATGGGTCAATCTGGCTGACCAACATAACTCAAAATGTTTCCGAATGTTGCGCAAATGCTACAGTTCGATGAACAACCCGAGGCTGAGCGAGCAGGGCCGCTCCCGCAACGAGCTCAATAATCCTTCGACACGCGGACGTTGGCGCTCTGTCGGCCGAGCGTCGAGATGCTCGACAGCAGCGATAGCCAGCGGGTCACCTGGAATTCGACCTGCGTCGCCGAATAGCCCTGACCGTCGGTGACGATCTCTGCATAGAGGCGCCGGGTCACGTATTTGCCGGCGGCGATCGAGGTGCCCTGGCCGGTCTGCGGATCGGCGGGGAGGATGCGCAGCCGGTCGAGGCCGGCGGCGCGGCGTACCGCGTTGATCGGGTTGAGGCCATTGCCGCCGTTCTGCAACGCCGCCACCGCCGCGGCGAGCTGCAACGCCTCCGGCGCGGACAATCGCGTGATCGAGGTGCCGAACAGCAGCCGCGAGAGCAGTTCGTCCTCGGGGAGCGCCGGGGTGCTGGTGAAGCCGATCTCGGGCTTGAGCGCGGTGCCGGTGACGCGAATCGTCGCGTTGAGGCCGGTGCTGTCGGCATTCGCCTCGATGTCGAGCACCGGATTGGCGGGCACCTCGCCGGCGAAGCGGATGACGCCGCGCGACAGCTGGAACTTGCGGCCGGCGAATTCATAGTCGCCGCGGATCATGTTCGCCTGGCCGGTGATCGCGGGGTTGCCGGGCTGGCCGGCGATGCCGAGGTCGGCGGACCATTCGCTCGACAGGCCGAGGCCGCTGACGATGACCTTGTCGGGCGCCTTCGCCTTGATCGCCAGCGTCCACGGCGCGGGCGGCGCCTCGTCCTCCTCGCCGCCCTCGGGCAGATTGATCTCGCGGATCTTGAGCTGCGGCAATGCGCTGGCGGCGCTCGCCTGGCCGAGCCGGTAGCGGCTGCGGTCGAGGACGACGTCACCCGCGATCGTGCCGCCGGCGCCGTCGGAAGTGAAGGTGAGCGGCCCGGTGACGGTCGCGCCGATGTCGTCGCGGTTGATCATCACCGCGTGATCGGCGCGCAGCTTGAGGTCGAGGCCGATGCCGTGCGCCGCGGCGAAGTCGAAGCCGCCGCTGCCGGTGACGCGGCCGCCCTTGCCGGCGTCGGCGGCGAACCGGTCGATCTGCAGGCGCGAGCCGCCGAAACGGCCGGTCGCCTGGACGTTGGTGAGGACGGTGCCGGTATTGGCGCTCTCGATGCGTGCGCCATTGGCCTGGAGCACGCCGCGGATCACCGGCGCGCCGATCCGGCCGCTGACGTCGGCGCCGATCGCGACCGGGCCGGACAGGTCGAACAGTTCGAGGCCGGTCAGCCGCCAGACGGTGTCCGCCGGACCCTGGTAGCGCAATTGCGCGAACAGCGACGCGGCGGCGATGCGGCTGGCGAGATCGCCCTCCCCCAACGGCCGCAGCAGCGCCTGCGCGCGGCCGATCGTCCTGCCGCCCGAGGCCATCACCGCGCGCACGCCGAGCCGGTCGGCGGACAATACGGCGGCGAGGCCGAGGTCGATCGGTCGCGACGCCAGCACCAGCCCGGCGCGGCTGAGCCCGCGTACGGTGAGATCGGCCTTGCCGGTCGGCGCGGCGCCGGCGGCGGTCGCGTAGCTGACGCTGCCCGAGGCGGTGCCGCTGAGGCCGAGGCGCGGGTAGCCGATGTCGAGGATCGCCAGCGGCATGCGGGTGAGCGAGGCGTCGACCGCCAAAGCGGTGTCGCTGAACCGGCCGCCGACCTGCGCCTCGCCGCCGGCGAAGCTGAGGCGGGTCGGCGCGAGTGTCCAGCCGTCGCCGTCGCGGGTGATCCCGGCGGGCGAGAGCAGGCGCAGCGGACGGCGATCGAGCGTACCCTGCGCGGCGACCGAGAACCGACCAGGGGCGACCTGCGTCACCGTCTGGATGTCGAAGGCGCGGCCGCGCGAGCCGGCGATCGAGGCGCGCACCTCGCCGACGCCGCCGCGCAGTTTCGCATTGGCGGCGAAGCGGGCGAGGCTGAGCCGGCCCTGACGGACGCCGGCGCCGGTCGCGGTGAGGTCGAGCGCGGTGCCGGCGGGGTCGAGCAGCAGCGCGGCATCGACGTGGCCGCGGCGCAGGGTGGCGGCGCCGAGCCGCGCGTTGGTGGCGTCGAGATGCGTTTCGATACGCTGCACGGTGCCGACCGGGCGGAACAGCAGCTCCCCCGCCAGTCCGCCGCCGGTGACGGCGAGCCGGCCGGTGAAGCCGCCATGGCCCATCGCCAGCCGCCCGGCGGCGGTAGTGCCGCTGACCGCGATGCGATCGACGACGAGGATGTCGTCGACGCCGGGCGGCAGCAGCAGGATCGATCCCGCCGCGGTGAACGGCCCGAGCCGCGACCCGCCCTCGCCGCGCCAGGTGAAGCCGGTCGGGGTGGGATCGAGATGCGCGCGCACCTGCGACAGGCCGAGTGCGTCATTCGGGGCGGCGAACTGGAGATCGAGCGTCGGGCGATCGATCTTGCCGTCGAGGCGCAGCGTCACCGGACCGTAGGTGCCGTGGCGGCCGCTGGCCTCGATATGGAAGGTGTCGTCGACGCGGCGATAGCCATTGCCGCGCAGCGTGAGCAGCGGCGAGGTCAGCACCATGTTCGAGAAATGAAGCAGGCCGTCGGCGCTGCGTTCGAGGTTGGTGACGATCCGCGGCAGGCCGCCGGTGAGGCCGCGCAGGAAGCCGTTGTCGAGCCGCACCACCTGCGCGGTGCCGCGACCGACGATGCGCGTGCCCCGGCCGCCCGGACCCGGCACGACGCGCAGATCGGAACGCAGATCGACGACGCCGAGCCCCTTGATGAACAGGCGGTTGAGCGTGCCGTTGAGCCCGACCTCGTAGCGGCCGGTGGCGAGGTCGAGCGCGACCATCAGCCGGCCGGCCAGCTTGTCGGAGCGCAGCCGCAGCGCGTCGCCGGTCAGCAGCGACCCGTTGAGCACGAGCGGCCCGTCGAGGCTGAAGTTGCGCAGGATACCGCCGGCGACGGTGCCGATGCCGGTGACCTGCGCCGCGGTGAAGCGGGTCGGCAGCGTCAGCTTGCCCGGCCCGAGCCGGCCGCTGCCGGCGAGGCGGACGGTGTCGAGCCCGGTACGGTCGATCGCGAGCCGGTCCGCCTTCAGGCGATAATCGAAACGGGCGGTGCGGAAGCCGCCGTCGAGCACGGCACGCAGCTCGACACCGCTGCCGGACATCGCCGGGATCACCGCCGCCGGGCGGAGCAGCCGCGCGCGCAGTCGCACGTTGCGCCAGGCGTTGGCGCCGAGATCGACCAGCCCGACCGCATCCAGCGCGAGCGCCGGGCTGCGCAGGTCGAGCCGGCCGTCGAGGCGGCGGTCGGCGAAGGTCGCGTCGCCGCGGACGCGCATCCGCGGGCCGGCGACGCGCAGCGCGGCGCCGGTGACGATGCCGGCGGGGGCGATCTCGCCGGACAGCGTGTACCGGCCGTCGGTCGCCGCCAGCGCGAGGTCGAGCGCGCGCGCGGCACCGACGCGGCCGGTCGCCCTGCCCCGCCAGCGCGACCAGCGGCCGTCGCCGTCGATGTCGAGCGCGACGCTGCGCTTCAGTCCGAGGCTGCGCGCGAGCACGCCGCCGGCGGCGCCCGCGGCGCGGACGTCGACGTCGAAGCGGTCGCGGTCAGGCTCGGCGTCGAGGCGCAGGGCGAGCCGGTCGGAGCCGGCGATGCGCGCGTCGAGCCGGACCAGCGCGCGACCGTGGCGGATGTCGGCGCGGCCGGCGACGCGGCCGACCCGCTCGCTGCCGAGCACGCGGCGGGCGAGCACCAGCCGATCGACGCCCAGCGCACCGATGCGGATATCGAAATCCGGCAGGATCGGCCCCGAGCGCGCCGACGGCCGGGTATGGGGAACGTGAAACAGCGTCGCCTGCGCGATCGCGAGCCGCTTGATGACGAGCTGGTGCCGCGCCCAGCGCCACGGCGCCCAGTCGAGGTCGACCGCGGGCGCCTGGACGAGCAGACCGTCGAGATCGTAGACGCGCACGTCCTTGAGCCGCGACCGGCCGTAGAGCGAACCGTCGATCCGGCCGATGGTGAAGCGCAGCCCGTTGGCGGTGCGGATCGCGCCGATCCGTTGCGCCACCCAGCGATGACCGACGTCGGTGTCGACGATCAGCAGCGCCAGCGCGGCGATCGCGGCGAGCGCGGCCAGCGCAGTCGCGATGCGCCGCAGCCAGCGCCTCAAAACGCCTGCCCCAGCGACACGTAGACGGCGATGCGGCTGTCGCCCGGCTGCGGATTGAGCGGCGTGCCGACGTCGAAGCGGATCGGGCCGAAGTTGGAATAATAGCGGACGCCGACGCCGGCGCCGTATTGGAAGTCGCCGAGCTTCGGGATCGCGCTGGTGTAGATCGTGCCGCCGTCGAGGAAGGGGACGATGCCGAAATTGCCGAAGGTCTTGACCCGCGCCTCGATCGAGAATTCGGCGAGGCTGCGGCCGCCGATGGGATCGTTGTTGACGTCGCGCGGGCCGATCGCCTGATAGCCGTAGCCGCGTACCGAGGCGCCGCCGCCGGCATAGAAGCGCCGCGACGGCGCGATGCTGTCACGCGATGCGCCGAGGATCGAGCCGAGCCGGATACGCTCGGCCAGCACGACGCCGCGGTGCGCCGGCTGGTAGGCGCTGGCGTCGATCTGCACGCGCGCATAGCCGAAGGCGTCGTTCTCGAGCGAGAATTCCGGGCTGAACCGGCCACCGAGGCGGAAGCCGCGGGTCGGGTTGAGCAGATCGTCCGAGCCGTCGTAATTGAGGCTGGTCGGCGCGGCGGCGATGTAGAAGGTGCGGCGGCGCGGCTCGCCGGTCGCGGCGATGACGTCGCGTTCGTCGGAGCTGAGCACCTCGCCGCCGATCGACCAGGTCCAGGTCTTCTGGAAGAAGATCGTCGTCTGCCGCTCGATATTGGCGGCGACGGTATAGGTCTTGGCCTCATAGGCGTCGCGCTGGACGTGGCTGGCGGAGATCTGCGCGGTGAAGACGCGATCGCGGTCGCCGAAATTGTTGCGGCGGAAGACGACGCTGCCGAGCTGTTCGCGGGTGCCGAGCACGCTGCGCAGCGTCAGCGCGCCTTCCGGCGGGAACAGGTTGCGATGCGTCCAGCTCAATTCGGCGCGGGCGCCCTCGCCGGTGCCATAGCCCAGCTCGCCGGCGATGGTGTGCGGCGGCGCGGCGGCGAGCTTGACGCCGATGTCGACGGTGCCGGATGCGTCGCCAGGGATCGGCTTGACCTCGACCGAGGAGACGAGCCCGGTCTGGATCAGCGCGCGACGCAGATCGTCGAGCGTCGTCGCGTCGAATGTATCGCCGGGGGACAGGCGGGCGATCTCCTGCACGTGTCCGGCGTCGAACACGCGGTTGCCGGGCAGCGCGACGAACTTGCCGAAGCGGCTTTCGGCGCCGGGCGCGACCTGGAGGTCGAGCGTCGCGCTCTTGCTGGCGTGGTCGACGACGACCTGCGGTTCGCCGACGTCGGCGAAGGGGAAACCGGACTGGCCGATCTTCGCGGTGAGGCGCGCGGTGCCGGCGACGATCGCATCGGCATTGACCGGATCCTGCGGCTTTACCCCGAACGCCTCGCGCAGCGGCTGTGCCTTGGTGCCCGCTGCGGCGATGCCGCCGAGCGTCACGTCCTTCAGCCGATAGAGCGTGCCGGGCTCGGCGGCGAGCACGACGAGCGGCTTGGCGCCGGCCTCGACCCGCGTCGTCACGCGCGCGTCGTAATAGCCCTCGCCGCGCAGCAGCGTCTGGAGCAGGTCGGCGTCCTCGCGCGCCCGGCGGTCAAGCTGCGCGGCATTGGCCACGCTGCCGTCGTTGGCATCGAGCGTCGAGAGTTCCTCGAAGCGCTTGCGCAGCAGCGGCGTCGCGGCGGTGTCGATACCGTCGATCCGCCAGCTATAGCGCCGTTCGGCGGCCCCGTCGGTCGCCGCCGCGGCCGCCGCGCCGGCGGGGTCGGCGCCCAGCTCGGGCCAGGCGACACCGATGTCGGGCAGCGGCGCGAGCGGTGCATTGGGATCGAGCGGCGTCGCCTCCGCCGGCATGGTCTGCGCCGCGGTTTGTCCGGGAAGAAGGAGCACGGCAGTCGCGCCAAGCCCGAACCACCCCAAACGCAACAGCATAGCGCCGTCCTAGCGTGCGTCCGTGACTCGCAACAGTCCCATTTCCGACGCTTTTGCGCTCGAACGAGCGTGCATATCGCCCGGCCGGGCGCGGTATGGCCGCGACGGCGAGCTAGACCAAGGTTGCGGTTGCGCCGTCGCACCCGGCGCGGGCATGCGAGCGAACGTTCGCCGATGAAAGGAACGCCATGAAGGCCCTGCCCCTGCTCGCCGCGCTGGCCGTGTCGCTCGTCCCCGCCGCCGCGGTGGCGGAGGACCAGTTCAAGCTGCTCGTGATCGCCGCGCCGAGCACCTATCATTATGAATACATCCCCGTCGCGCGGGAGAATCTGGAGCGGCTGGCGCGGCTGCACGGCTTCGCAGTGACCTGGACGAGCGACGGTACGGCATTCGACGGCGATCTCGGCCAATATGCCGCGGTGATGTTCCTCAACACGCCCGCCGAAACGCTGAGCGAACCGAGACGGCGGCGGTTCGAGGCCTATATGCGCGGCGGCGGCAATGCGATGGTGGTGCATCGCGCCGCGATCATCCCGCCGGCGGCGTGGCCGTGGTACGAGCAACTGGTCGGCCGCTCCTTCGTCAACCATCCGATGCTGCAGACCGGCGTGGTGACGGTGACCGACAAAAGCTTCCCGGCGACCTTCGGCCTGCCCGATCGCTGGATCTGGAGCGACGAATATTACGTCACCGCCAACCCCTATAAGGTGACGATCCATCCGGTGCTGAACGCCGACGAGACGAGCTACGATCCGACGCGGATCTGGCCGGGGCAGATCGGCCGGCGGATGGGCAAGGACCATCCCGAGGCCTGGTATCATTCCTATGAGAAGGGGCGCGTCTTCGTCACCCTGCTCGGCCACAATGTCGAGATGTACCGCGACGACCGTTACCTGCAACACCTGCTGGGAGGCATCTACTGGACCGCGACCGGGCGCGGGCAAGGGTGAGAGGCAGGGATCGGGTTACCGGGTCATCGCCGGCCGCCCCGGCGCGGGCGTGGAGGGCGATCTGGCGTCTCGCGGCGGGACGTGGCAGGACCGCGGCATGGCCGAAACTCCTCCTTCCGCCGCCGGCGGCATTCTCGTGGCGATCTGCTCGATCGGCGGCGCGGTCGTCGGCCTGATCCAGGGTCAGGTGACGATCGGTTTCCTCGCTGGGCTGGCGATCGGCGCGGCAGGTGCGGTCGCGGTGTGGCTGCGCGACAGCCGCCGCTGATCAGCGCGGCTCGCGCATCAGCCAGACGACGCGGCCGATCACCTCCACTTTGCCGTCCGGCACCGGCGGCGCGGCGGGATTGTCGCTGGCGATCGTCAGCCTCTCACGGCGCCGCGCGATACGCTTGACCATGACGGCGTCGTCGATGCGGATGACGAAGACCCGCCCCTGCGCATCGGGGGTGCGACGCGCCTGATCGACGACGATCAGGTCGCCGTCGACCAGCCCCGGCTCCATCGGATCGCCGCGCACGCGGACGATCGCCGCCATCCCCTCGCGCAGCCCCAGCCGCGTCGCCAGCGCCGGATCGATCGCCGCCGCGCCAAGCGTCACCTCGCCGTCGACGAACGCGCCCGGGCCAGCCGAAGCGGCGACGTCGAGTCGCGGCAGCGTGAACGGCCGGCGGCCGGGGTCCCCTCCGAGCTCGACCTCATCGACACCGAAATAATCGGCGAGCCGGCGGCGATCGTCGGGCGCGAGCCGGCGCGGCGAGCCGCGTGCGACGAATTGCTGGAGATAGGCGGCGTTGCGGCCGAGCATCGCCGACAGCGCCGCGAGGCTGTCGCCCCGCGCCGCCGCCAATGCCTTCAGCCGCAGCCCTGCCTCGCCTTGTGCCATGCCGACGGATGTAGCGTAGGAAATTTTCCTAGACAAGTTGGATCGACCGGAACAGATCAAGAACATCACCCCAGGGATTCGGGAGGGAACGATGTCACTGCTGCTCAAGATCGACCGCTATCTGCGGCGGACCAACATGTCGCGGACGCAGTTCGGCCGGCTCGCGGTCAACGATCCGAGGCTGGTCACCGACATGGTGCGCGGTCGCGTGATCGGCCCGGCGGTCGCGGCACGAATCACGCGGTTCATGGACGGGACGGAGGCATGATCCGCCGTTCCGACGGACAGACCCGGCTGCATCGCGCGCTGGCGGCGAGTGCCGCCTGTCATGGGCTGACCGTGCACCCCGTCACGGTGCACGAGCGGCCGTGGTCGAGCGCCACCTTCACTGGCTGGCGGCTGACGCTCGACCTGGCGATAGGCGGTGGCGATCCCGGCGACTGGCTGGCGGCGCTGCCCGAGGAGGATCTGCCGGTGCCCGGCCGGCTGGTTGCCGACCTGGTGGTGATGCACGCCGCCGGCGCGCGCGCGACGCTGGCGGTGCTGCTGCTGGAGAGCGGTGATGGCTTCGGCTAAGCTGCTGCAATGACGATCACTTATCGCAGCTATCTGCGCCTGCCGGAATTGCTCGACCTGCAAACGCCGCTGAGCGGCGTGCATGACGAATTGCTGTTCGTGACGATCCATCAGGCGTCGGAGCTGTGGATGAAGCTCTGCCTGCACGAACTCGGCGAAGCGCGGCGGCGGATCGCGGCGGACGATCTGCCGCCGGCGCTCAAGATGATGGCGCGGGTCAGCCGCATCCAGACGCAGCTCATCCAGTCGTGGGAGGTGCTGGCGACGATGACCCCGGCGGATTATGCCGCGATGCGTGGCAGCCTGGGGCAGAGTTCGGGCTTCCAGTCCGACCAATATCGCTGCCTCGAGTTCATCATGGGCAATCGCAATGCGGCGATGCTCGCGCTGTTCGAGGAAGAGGCCGTTCGCGCGCGCCTGACGGCGGAGCTCGCGGTGCCGAGCCTGTACGACGAGGCGCTGCGGCTGCTCGCGCGCCGCGGCCTGCCGGTGCCCGCGGGACGGATCGAGCGCGACTTCGCGCAGATCGCGCCGCCGTCGCGCGAGGTCGAGGCTTGCTGGGCGATCGTCTACGGCCAGCCGCACGATCATTGGGATCTCTATGAGCTCGCCGAGAAGCTGGTCGATCTGGAATATCACGTCCAGCTCTGGCGGTTCGGGCATCTCAAGACGGTCGAGCGGGTGATCGGCTTCAAGACCGGCACCGGCGGCACCGCCGGCGTACCCTATCTCGCCAAGGTGGTGGAACAGCGTTTCTTTCCCGAATTGCTCGACGTGCGCACGAGTTTGTAGCGCGACGAAGCGAGAGATCGACACGACGAACCGCGAGCGAATGCGCTTGGATATAATGTAACATGTCGCCTAGATGCTTCGCACCTGCACAATCGCGGGTTCTCTATCGTGCACCGCGGAGTTTCGATGCTGAAGTTTTCCCTGCTGGCCGGCGCTGCCCTGATCGCTGCCCCCGCCCTCGCCCAGACCGATCCGGCCGCCACCCCGGCGCCGCAGAGCCGCGACATCATCGTCACCGCGGCGGTGCCGCAGAGCGAGCGCGACGTGTTGCAGGGCACTTCGGTGATCTCTGGCGAGGAACTGACCCGCAACCTGCGCCCGACGATCGGCGAGACGCTGGCGCGCCAGCCCGGCGTGTCGGCGACCTCGTTCGGACCGAGCGCGTCGCGGCCGATCCTGCGCGGCTTCCAGGGCGATCGCATCCGGGTGCTGACCGACGGCATCGGCTCGATCGACGTGTCGAACACCAGCGTCGATCATGCCGTCATCATCGATCCGCTGCTCGCCGAGCGGATCGAGGTGCTGCGCGGCCCCTCCGCGCTGCTGTTCGGCTCGTCGGCGGTCGGCGGCGTGGTCAACGTCATCGATACGCGCATCCCGCGGACGGTGCCCGAGAACGGCTATCGCCTGAACGGCATCGCCAATTACGGCTCGGCAGCGAACGAGCGGTCGGGCGGCGCGGCGGGCGACGTCGCGGTCGGCGAGCATCTCGTGCTGCATGCCGATGGCTCGTACCTCAAGGCGGACGATCTGCGCACCGGCCGCGGCTATCTGCTGTCGCCGAGCGCGCGGGCCGCGGCGCTGAGCCAGGTCGGCCTGCCGCAGGATACCGACGAGCCGATCGACTTCGCCGCCTCCGCCGGCCTGCGCAACCGCCTGCCCAATTCAGCGGCGACGACGTGGACCGCGGGTGCGGGCGCGTCGATCATCACCGACACCGGCAATCTCGGCGTGTCGTACAGCCATTACGACAGCCTCTACGGCGTGCCGATCCGCTATGCGACCGCGGTCGGGCAGGAGCAGGAGGCGCCACGGCTGTCGGTCGTGCAGAACCGCGTCGACCTGCGCGGCGAGGTCAACACCGGCGGCGAGTGGCTCGACAAGATCCGCATCCGCGCCGGCCAGGCGAGCTATCGCCATTTCGAGCTGGAGGAGGACGGCAGCGTCGGCACCGCCTTCTACAACAAGGGGCTCGAGGGGCGGCTCGAGATCGTCCAGGCGAACCGCGGCGGCTGGCAGGGCGCGAGCGGCGTCCAGTATTTCAACCGCATCTTCAACGTCGTCGGCGACGAGGCCTTCCTGCCCAAGAACGAGACCAACCAGACCGGCTTCTTCACGCTGCAACAATATAGCGCGGGGCCGTTCCGCGCCGAGGGCGGGCTGCGCTACGAACTGACCGACGTCGCCGGCCGCGTGCCCTATGGCGAGGACCGGTTCTTCGGCGGCACGCGCCATTTCGAGGCGCTGTCGGGCTCGATCGGCGCCTCCTATGCGATCGGCGACGGCATCCGCATCGGCCTCAACGGCTCGCGGACCGAGCGGGCGCCGTCGGCGGAGGAACTGCTCGCCAACGGGCCGCATGCCGGCACGCAGGCCTATGAGCTGGGCAGCCCCGACTTCCGGCTGGAGAAATCCTGGGGGCTGGAAGCGACGCTGCACGCGCATGGCGACGGCTACAGCTTCGACGCGTCGGCTTATTACAACTGGTTCACCAACTATATTTCGGAGAACCGGGTCGATCCCTCGGTCTGCCTGACGCGCACCGACGAACTCGATGGCCTGCCCTGCTTCCAGTACCAGCAGGGCGACGCGCGCTATTACGGGTTCGAGGCGGATGCCTCGGTGCGGCTGGCGCGGATCGGCGATTACACGATCAACGCCGACCTGCTCGGCGATTACGTCCACGCCAATATCGTCGACCTCGGACCGGCGCCGCGCATCCCGCCGGCGCGCGTGCTCGGTGGCATCGAGGCGCAGGGCGAGCGGCTCGGCGGGCGCGTCGAGGTGGAGCATGTCTTCGAACAGAACCGCATCGCCGCGTTCGAGACGCCGACCAGCGACTATACGATGGTCAACGCCTCCGCCTCGATCAGCCCGTTCGGCAAGGACAGCAAGACGAGCCTGCTGCTGTCGGCGAACAATCTGTTCGACGTCGTCGCGCGGCGCCATTCGAGCTTCCTGAAGGATTTCGCGCCGCTCGCCGGGCGCGACATCCGCGTGACGCTGCGCTTCGGGTTGTAGGGCGTTCGTATTCCTCCCCCTGGCGGGGGAGGACTTTCTCGGGCCTTGCCCTCCTGCCCCATCCCCCGTACCGCACCTTCAAAAGGAGACGATGCGATGGCCGGCATGGGCAAGTTCGACTGGGCCGATCCCTTCCTGCTCGACGATCAGTTGAGCGAGGACGAGCGGATGATCCGCGATACCGCGCGCGGCTATGCGCAGGACAAGCTTGCGCCGCGGATCGTCGAGGCGTTCCGCACCGAGCACACCGATCCCGCGATCTTCCGCGAAATGGGCGAGCTCGGCCTGCTCGGGCCGACGCTGCCCGAGGAATATGGCGGCGTCGGCGCGGGTTACGTCGCCTACGGACTGGTGGCGCGCGAGGTCGAGCGGATCGACTCGGGCTATCGCTCGATGATGAGCGTGCAGTCGAGCCTCGTGATGTATCCGATCTTCGCCTACGGCTCGGAGGATCAGAAGCGCGCCTTCCTGCCCAAGCTGGCGAGCGGCGAATATATCGGTTGCTTCGGGCTGACCGAGCCCGATGCCGGTTCCGATCCCGGCGGGATGACGACGCGGGCGCGCAAGGTCGATGGCGGCTACGTCCTCTCCGGCGCCAAGACCTGGATTTCGAACAGTCCGATCGCCGACGTCTTCGTCGTCTGGGCCAAGTCGGACGCGCATGATGGCGCGATCCGCGGCTTCGTGCTCACCAAGGACATGAAGGGGCTGTCCGCGCCGAAGATCGAGGGCAAGCTGTCGCTGCGCGCCTCGATCACCGGCGGCATCGTGATGGAGGATGTCGAGGTCGGCGAGGATGCGCTGCTCCCCGGCGTCGAGGGATTGAAGGGGCCGTTCGGCTGCCTCAATCGCGCGCGTTACGGGATCAGCTGGGGCGCGCTCGGCGCGGCGGAATTCTGCTTCCATGCGGCGCGCCAATATGGCCTCGACCGCAAGCAGTTCGGCACGCCGCTCGCCGGACGGCAGCTCTACCAGAAGAAGCTCGCCGATATGGAGACCGAGATCGCGCTCGGGTTGCAGGCGTCGCTGCGCGTCGGGCGGCTGATGGACGAAGGCCGGTTCGCGCCGGAGATGGTCAGCCTCGTCAAGCGCAACAACGTCGGCAAGGCGCTGGAGATCGCGCGGATGAGCCGCGACATGCACGGCGGCAACGGCATCTCGGGCGAGTATCAGGTGATGCGCCATATGATGAACCTCGAGACGGTGAACACCTATGAGGGCGCGCACGACGTCCATGCGCTGATCCTCGGCCGCGCGATCACCGGGATCGCGGCGTTTTGAACCTGCGGCTGGCGCAGGAGGCGCGCGGTGGCTGATCAGCCGCTGGCCGGGCTCAAGGTGCTCGAACTCGCGCGTATCCTCGCCGGCCCGTGGGCGGGACAGGTGCTTGCCGATCTCGGCGCCGAGGTCACCAAGATCGAGAGCCCCGCCGGCGACGACACGCGGACGTGGGGGCCGCCGTTCGTCGACTATGACGACGGCACGCGCGACGCCGCCTATTTCCACGCCTGCAACCGCGGCAAGACGAGCCACGTCATCGACTTCACCACCGCCGAAGGGCAGCAGCGGGTCCGCGCCCTCGCCGCCGACGCCGATGTGCTGATCGAGAATTTCAAGGTCGGTGGGCTAGTCAAATACGGGCTCGATTATGCCAGCCTGTCGGCGCTCACCCCGCGCCTCGTCTATTGTTCGATCACCGGCTTCGGTCAGGACGGCCCCTATGCGCCGCGCGCGGGCTATGATTTCATCGTCCAGGGGATGAGCGGGATGATGGACCTGACCGGCGAACCCGACGGTGCGCCGCAGAAAATCGGCGTCGCGATGGCCGATATCACCACCGGCCTGTATGCGGTGATCGCGATCCAGGCGGCGCTGGCGATGCGCGAGCGGACCGGGCGCGGCCAGTGGATCGACATGGCGCTGCTCGACACGATGACCGGGGTGCTCGCCAATCAGGCGGCGAATTACTTCGCCAGCGGCGTCACGCCGGCACGCGTCGGCAACGCGCATCTCAACGTCTGCCCCTATGCGGTGTTCGAGACCGCGGACGGCTGGTTCATCCTCGCGGTCGGCAACGACGGCCAGTTCCGGCGCTTCTGCGCCGTCGTCGGCCTGAACGCCGACGATCCGCGCTATGCGACCAACGCGTTGCGGCTGGAACATAAGGCGCCGCTGTTCGCCGCGATCACCGCGGCGACGCGGACCTTCGCGCGCGATGACCTGCTCGGCGGGCTGGAGGCGGCGGGCGTGCCGGCGGGGCCGATCAACACCGTCGAACAGGCGCTCACCGATCCGCAGGTGCTGGCGCGGGGCATGGTGCTCGACCAGCCGCCGATCCGCGGGCTGCGGACGCCGATCCGCTTTTCCGACGCCGCGCTCGCGACCGACCGGCCGGCGCCGCGGCTGGGCGCGGGCGACCGCGCCGATGCGGCTCAGCCGAAGCGATAGGCCGACACAGCCCAGCCGAGCACGACGTCGCGATAGTCGCATACCGCCGCCGCCTCGCCGCCTGCACCGAGCGCGACCATCAGCGGCAGCAGATGCTCGGCCTCGGGGTGGGCGAAGCGGGCGTGCGGCAGGCTTTCCCAGTCGATCACCCGCGCCGCGCGGCGGGCGGAATCGGGATCGGTGACCGCGTCGGTGAGCGCCGCGTCCCATGCGGCGGCGACCGGCGTCACCTGCGACCCGCGGGCACGCAGATTGTGGAAGCTCATCCTCGATCCGACGATCAGCACGCCTTCGTCGCGGAGCGGTGCGAGCGCCCGCCCGATCGCGACATGCGCCGCCGGGTCGAGGTCGGCGCGCAGCGACAGTTGCGCCAGCGGGATGGTGGCGGCGGGGTCGGCGACCATCATCGGGTCGTGCGACAATCATCTGGATCGAACCGCGGCGTTTCGCCTTGACCGAATCAACATTCAAGGTCGTCGATGGAAATTCGTCCCCCGCCATGGCAGGGCTATCGCATATAGCTGCGGTGATGAGGCTCGATCGGTTTCCTCATCAGGTCCGTCACCCCGGACTCGTTCCGGGGTCCACCGGGCCGCAAGGGAATGGTGTCGAATCCGGCCTTTCTCCTCGCCGCAGGGTGGACCCCGGAACGAGTCCGGGGTGACGGGGTGGGTTTGGAAGACGACAGACTCGCACGAGCCTCCATATGCGATTGCCCTCCCCCGCCAAGGGAAGGAATTTGATTGAATGTCGATCCGCTCTAAGAGGCGCCATGTCGCGCCTCACGGTCAACAACCAGCCGGTCGAATACCGGCTCGATCCCGCCACGCCCCTGCTGTGGGCGTTGCGCGACGCATCGAACCTGACCGGGACGAAATATGGCTGTGGCACCGGCGATTGCGGCGCGTGCACGGTGGATGTCGACGGGCGCGCGGTGCTGTCGTGCCGGGTCGCGATCGGATCGGTCGAGGGCAGCTACGTCACCACGATCGAGGGCCTGTCGCGCGAGCGCAACCACCCGCTGCAACTCGCCTTCATTGCCGCCAACGTGCCGCAATGCGGCTTCTGCATCCCCGGCATCCTCATGGCCGCCGCAGTGCTGCTCAAGCGCAGTCCCGATCCCAGCGAGGCCGATATCCGCGGCGCGATCCGCAACCTGTGCCGCTGCGGCATCTATCCGCGGCTGATCGAGGCGATCCAGCGTGCCGGTCGCGCCGCCCGCGGCGAGGAGACGATCCCCGCCGGCGCGCGACCCGGTATCGATCCCGCCGACGCGGCGCGCGTCGTTCCGGCGCTCGTGCCCCCGCCGCCCGACGCCGCGCGCGGCAAGCTGTCGGAACGCTGACGATCCAATTCAGCTTTGTCACATCGCGTCGTCGCTAGAAGGAGTCATCATCGGAGTCGGCTCGTGCGCCGGCGGGTTGAGGACGAACAGGATGAAGACCGTGATCAAGGCGTTGCTGGCGGCATCGATGCTGATGCCGGTGGCCGCGCAGGCGCAGGACGGACGCGGCGGCTGGGACCAGCGCGGGCCGGGGCCGGACCGCGGCCCACGCCCGGATGCCGGGCCGCGGCCGGAGCCCTCGGGCGATCGCGGCTGGGAGGGCCAGGGTCGCGCCGAGCGGCCGCAGCCGGGCGACTTCGGTCCGGATCGTGGTCCGCCGCCGCCGCGCGAGCGCCGCGACGACGGTCCGGGGCGCGGCCCCGGCGATGGGGGAGCGGGCTTTCGCGACGACCGTCCCGATCGCGGGCCGCGGCCGGATCGCGACGACCCGCGCCCCGACCGCGGCCCCAACGTCGGCTGGGGCAATGTCGGCCGCGGCAACGTCGGCCGTGCCGACGACGGCCGCGGCTGGGACGAGCGCCGTTTCGACGATCGCGGCCCGGCGGCGCGCGACTGGCGCGCGGGGCAGCGGGGCGGCGCCTGGGACCGGCGCTGGCGCGACGACGACCGGTATGACTGGAACCGCTATCGCGCGGTGAACCGCGGCGCCTATCGCCTGCCGCGCTATTACGCGCCGTCGGGCTGGGGCCGCGGCTATCGCCGGTTCGGGGTCGGCGTGCCGCTGTCGCCGGTGTTGTTCAGCCGCGCCTATTGGATCGGCGATCCTTATGCCTATCGCCTGCCCGAGGCCTATGGTCCGTATCGCTGGGTACGCTATTACGACGATGCGCTGCTGGTCGACCTGCGCAGCGGGCTGGTGATCGATACGGTGTACGGCATCTTCTATTGATCGGGCGGGGCGTTAGCCTGCTTTGACGGTTGTCTTTGCGGCGCGGCGACGGCATTTTCCCGCCATGTTCGCCCGTCGCAAAGCGCCCGCCCCTTCCCCGCTGCGCCAGCAGGCCGGTGCCCGCGTCGCGCAGCGGCTCGACGCCAATCCCGCCGTCGTCCGTGCCGAGGTGCCGGCGATCCAGATCTATTATCAACTCGATTTCCTCGATGCGGCGCAATGCGCGACGCTGATCGCGATGATCGACGCCAATCGCCGGCCATCGTCGCTGCTGTCGGATCGCGCCGACCCCGGCTTCCGCACCAGCGAGAGCTGCGACATGAACCGCTATGCGCCCGAGGTGCAGCCGATCGACGAGGCGATCGCGGCGCTGCTCGGCCTGCCCGCCGACCATGGCGAGACGCTGCAGGGCCAGCGCTATGCCGCCGGACAGCAGTTCCGCGCGCATCACGACTATTTCCACGAGACGGAGAGTTATTGGAAGCAGATGCAGGCGTCCGGCGGGCAGCGGACGTGGACGACGATGATCTATCTCAACGACGTCGCCGAGGGGGGCGCGACCTGGTTTCCGCAGGCCGGGTTCAAGATCGCACCGCGGCAAGGGCTGCTGCTCGCCTGGAACAACATGAACCCCGACGGCACGCCCAATACGGCGACGCTGCACGAGGGGACGGCGGTGGTGGAGGGGACGAAATATATCGTCACCAAGTGGTTCCGCGAGCGTTCCTGGCTCAAGCGGTCCAATTGACCCGATGCCATAGGGTGGGAGCCGGGACGACCCGCGGCGAAATCGTTGCGGCTGCTTCCTTCCGGACCTGACCGGGTTGGCGACGACCACGTCCGCCCGACTCCCGCGCAAGCCTATGCCGACCTCGGGCCGCGGGATCAAGGGGTGAGTTGGATCAACGCCCTGCCCGATTCAACGCGACGAGCTTTTCGAACACGTCGAGATCGAGCGCCTGTTTGAAGCGGCAGCCGGCCGCGAAATCCTCGGCCCAGCGGACCTCGGCGGCGATCGGCGCTTCGCCGGGCAGCGTCAGCCAGATCATGCTGTGGCGGGTCAGCGGACAATAGGTCTGGAGGCGTGCGCCGTGGATCGAGATGTCCACGACCTTGCACAAGGCGCGGTTGGCCTTGCCGATATCGCCATCGAACGAAACCGGCGTGCGCGAGGCGCGACGCCGGCCGTAGGTCAGTGCAGGTTCGAACTCTGCCGCGAACATAGCCACGGTCTATCCAGACCATGGTTATGTTCGCGTTAACGCGCAGATCAGCTCTTGCGGAGGGTAAGACCGCCGCCGAAGCGCTTGTTGAAGCGGGCGACCTGGCCGCCGGCGTCGAGCATCGTGCCGCGACCACCGGTCCACGCCGGGTGCGCCAGCGGATCGATGTCGAGCTGCATCGTGTCGCCTTCCTTGCCCCAGGTGGAGCGGGTCTCGAACACGGTACCGTCGGTCATCTGGACCTTGATCATGTGGTAGTCGGGATGGGTATCTTTCTTCACGTCACGATGCTCCGGATTCGGCTGGTTCCGACCAGCCTGGAAGGGAAGCGGCGCCCGTAGAGGAGCGCCGCGGGAAAGTCAAAATGTGATGCCTTCCCCCGTTCGTGCTGAGCCTGTCGAAGCACAGGTGGGTCTCACCTGCCCTTCGACAGGCTCAGGGCAAACGGAGGGGGCCGGTCCGCTGCTCAGGCCTTGGGCGGGTCGGCGATCATCGCGGTGAAATTGGCCTCGGCGACGACCTGGCCGTCGATCTTCGCGACGCCAGCGAACTTGCACACCGAGCTGCGCTTCTGGACGAAGGTCGCCTCCAGCCGCAACAGCACGCCCGGCTCGACCGGCTTGCGGAACTTGGCGCCGTCGATCGCCATGAAATAGACGAGCTTGCCCGAGCCGGCGAGGCCCAGGCTCTCGACCGCGAGGATGCCGGCGGCCTGCGCCAGCGCCTCGACGATCAGCACGCCCGGCATGATCGGCCGACCGGGAAAATGCCCCTGGAAGAAGCCTTCGTTGATCGTCACCGCCTTGATCGCCGCGATCGACCGGTCGAGGATGATCTCCTCGACCCGGTCGACCAGCAGCATCGGGTAGCGATGCGGCAGGGCCGCCATGACCCGCCCGATATCGAGCGGCCCCATGGTCGTGCCCTGCTGCTGGGGTGCGTCGTCGCTCACCCGTGCAGCCTTAGCGGCCCTGCGGCGTGGCGCGCGGCGCGGCGCCGGCGGCCGGTGCCGGGGTGCCGGCGGCGGGAGCGGGCGCACCGGCCTGCTGACGACGGGCGGCGTTCGCATAGACGAGCTGGCGATATTGCTGCAGCAGCTCGACGGTCTGCTGCTGCGGCTGCCAGTTCGCCGGCGGGGTGATCGAGACGGTCGGCGTCGAGCGGTCGAGCTCGGCGATGATGTCGCGCGTCACGTCGGTCGCCGGCGGCGCGTACTGGATCGCATTGGGCGCGAGCACGACGGTGATCTTCTTCGCGGCGACGACGGCGCGCAGCGCCGGATCGTATTTGGCGGTGATCTGCTCGAGCGCATAGGCCTGCGCCTTGATCGCCGGACCCTGCAGCGATTCGATGTTCGGCTGCGCCTTCTGCTGCGCGGCACGGACCTGGTTGCCGATCGCGCTGTTCTGCGCCTCGGCGGCGGCGGCTTCGGCCTGGCTGACCTGGCCGTCCTTGTTGGTGTCGAGCAGCGTGCGCAGCTGCGTGTTCAGCGCGGTCTGCGCCGCAGCGGCCTGATCGAGCTGGGTCTTGTAGGTGGTCGAGATCTGCTGGTTGGCAGCGTCGAACGCCTTGGCGCTGAAGATCGCCGCATCGGCTTGCGCCGTGGCGATACCGGCCGTCTGCGCGGTCGCGGCGCCGGCCGCCAGCGCGATCGAGGCGCCGGCGAGTGCCGCCAGCGAGGTCTTGGTGATCGTCTTCATTAGAACTGAGTCCCCACGTTGAAGGTAATAAGCTTGGGATCGTCACCCTTCTGCGTGACGAGCGCCTTGGCAAGGTCGATCCGCAACGGACCGAATGGCGAAGTCCAGTTGACGCCGACGCCGATGCTGACGCGCGGCGTCGCACTGCTGGCGTAATAGGTTTCCTTGAACGGCGAAATCGGCGACTGATAGCCGATCGCGTTGGTCGAGCTGCCGGCGCAGACGCCGCCCAGCGTTTCCGAATAGCCGATCGCGCAGGTCGTGAAAGCACCCGCCCCCGTCGCCGCGCCGGTCGGCACCTGATACAGCTGTCGCCCCGACGAATCGAGCAGCAGGCGCTGGATCGGCAGTACGGTGACGTTGCCTGCGGCGTCGGTGATCGTCGGGAAGTTCGCGGTCGGCAGCGGCCGGGTCAGGCCGAACAGGCTGCCCGCCTGGACGTAGATCGACGGACGCAGGCCGAGTTCGCGCGCACCGGCGCCCAAGGGGATCTCCAGCTCGGCGCGGGCGAGATAATAAGCGCGACCGCCGAGCGCGTCGTCGACGAGCTGATCGCGATCGGTGACGAGGATCTGCTTACCCGTCGTGGTATCGACCGTATATTGCTGGCGCTGGACGCGCGGACCGACGCCGCGGATGTCGAAGCCGCGGAACTGCGGTTCGCCGAGATAGAAGCGATCGGTGATGCGGATGCGGTCGACGCCCTCGCCGCGGCTGCCTTCGAGCGACTTGATATAGCCCGCCTCGCCGACCAGCGAGCCGATGAAGCCCGAACCGACGTTGACGAACTTCGAGCCTTCCAGCCGGGTGCGGATGTACTTCACGTCGCCGCCGAGGCCGGCGAAATCCTGGCTGAAGCTGAGCCGCTGACCCGCGGTCGGGCGCAGGCGGCTGTTGAGGCTGTCGTAGATCAGCGAATAGCCGACCGACGAAGTCCAGCGGTTGCCGATCGCCTCGCAGAGATAGCGGCCGGCCTTGAGCGGGTCGCAGGCGCCGTCGGTGAAATAGGTCGACTGGTCGAGCCCGACCTCGTCGTAGGACAGGCCGTAGCGGCCGGCGAGCGACCAATATTCGGTCAGCGGCACGCCCATGCGAACCTGGAAGCCGGTCGACACCTGCGAATAGGTCGTCTGGCGCTGCGTGCCGATATAGTTGAACGAATTATAGTCGCGGCGGAACACGTCGACGCCGACCGCGACGTTCTTGTCGAACAGATAGGGCTCGGTGAAGCCCAGCTCGACCGACTTCGAATAGGTCGAGTAATTGACACCGGCACGCAGCACCTGACCCTTGCCGCGGAAGTTGTTCTGCGTGATGTTGGCCTGGATGATGAAGCGTTCGAGGCTGGAATAGCCGACCGAGAGCTGGAGCTCGCCGGTGCTCTTCTCTTCGAGCGTGGTATCGAGGATGATGCGATCGGGAGTCGAGCCGGGGGTCTGCTTGATCTCCATCTTGTCCTGGAAGAAGCCCAGCGAGTTGATGCGATCTTGCGAGCGCTTGACCTGGAAGCTGTTGAACGCGTCGCCCTCGGCGAGACGGATCTCGCGACGGACGACCTTGTCCTGCGTCTGCGTGTTGCCGTTGATGTCGATCCGCTCGACATAGGTGCGCTGCGCCTGCGCGATGTGGAAGTTCAGCCCCATCGTCAGCGTGTCGGCGTCACGCGCATAATCGGGCTGCACGTCGGTGAAGGCGTAGCCGAACAGGCCGGCCGCCTCGCTCAACTGGTCGATCGACGTCTCGACCAGCTTGGCGTTGTACCAGTCGCCCTTCTTGACCGGCAGCGACGCCGCCAGCTTCTTGTTGTCGAAGTCGCGGATCTCGCTGTCGACGGTGACGTCGCCGAATTTGTAGCGCTTACCCTCTTCGACCACATAGGTGATGATGAAGTCGCGCTTGTCGGGAGTCAGCTCGGCGACCGCCGAGGTGACGCGGAAATCGGCATAGCCCTCGGTCAAATAGAATTGCCGCAGCTTCTGCTGGTCGTAATTCAGGCGATCCTGATCGTAGGAGGTGTTGGACGAGAGCAGGCGGAACCAGCGCGATTCCTTGGTGACCATCTCGCCGCGCAGCTTGCCGTCGTTGAAGATCTCGTTGCCGATGATGTTGATCTGGCGGACCTTGGACTTCGGCCCTTCGGTGATCTCGAACACCACGTCGACGCGATTCTGGTCGAGGCTGACCATCTTCGGGCTGATCACCGCCGCGAACCGGCCCTGGCGGCGATACAGTTCGATGATCCGCGACACGTCCTGGCGGACCGCGGTGCGGGTGAAGATCTGCCGCGGCGCGAGCTTGATCTCCTTGGTGATCTTGTCGCTCTTGAGCGCCTTGTTGCCCTCGAGGATCACACGGTTGATGATCGGATTCTCGCGGATGCGCAGCACGATGTCGCCGGTCTCGACGCCCGAGATCGAGAAGTCGACGAACAGGTCCGACGCCTGCAGATCCTTCAACGCCTGATCGAGCGTCTCGGCGGTATAGGGGATGCCGACGCGCAGCTTGGTATAGGACAGCACCGTCTCGGGCTCGATGCGCTGCGAACCCTCGACGCGCAGCGTCTTGATCGTGCGTGCCACGGCCGGAGTCGCAGCCTGCGCCGTCGCCGGGGCAGCCGGTGCGGCGGGCGTG